>CAZMQR010000063.1:0-10527 GCA_964568325.1 uncultured Chloracidobacterium sp.
GAGGATAAATCCTTTACCATCGAACGCAACTCAGCCAACCAGTAGGCCCGAATTGGCACGTCGCCTAAAGCGACGATACAGGCTTGTTTTACGTCGGAGGCCTTGATTCGACAGAAAAGCGAGTATGTGAAGGGTTGGTTTGGCATCGATTTGTTTGCCACCATCTTGGATAAAATGTGGGCCATACCGCGAAGGAGAATCTATGCACCAGAGCAACCCAGCGAAAAGAAATACTCTCGCCGGTTTTAGAACACTAAACACATGGGCCGTTATCGGCGTGGTTGGCCTATTCTCATCGCTGGCCTGGCTCGCGGGCTCATCGGGCCACGGAATGACCACAAGCGCGTCGGCTCACGCGCCGATGTCTGCGCCGACGCCGCCGCTTGACAAGGAGGCTGCCGACGCCCTGGTCGAGCAACTCAAAGAGACCCTTGCTGATTCAATCGAAGATGAAGCGGTTGTCACGTCAATCAAAGAGAGATGGGACGCACGCATCGTTGCTAACAAGACCAGAAAGCAGATTATCGATCTGCTGTTTGCGGATGTAAGGTCGATAGTCAGCGATAAAGCGACACAAGACGCCGTTTGGGAAAGCTGGAAGGAGATAGCCGCCGAACCGGAGGCTGAGGAACCCGGCCCGGCACCCGAACCGCCTAAACCTGTCACGCCGCCTGTTGCCCCGGCATCCGTCCCGCGATCTGGCCCGGGTGGAATTACTAAACAAACACCATTCCATTTTGGGAATGATGAAAAGATCAGGATCGGCCACGATCAAATGGTGAGTTTCTTTAGCGATCAGGGGATCGGAGGGGTGAAAACGTGGGTACAGGAAAAGGGAAACTATGGCCGACAATCATACACGATCTACAAGGATATGGACGACCCGGACATTAATATCAAGGTTGCCGCGGTGCATAAGTCTGTCAAAACCCTTATAGATCGAGGCGTACGGATTCCCGATGACCTACGCGTGTATTGTGCGAAACACACAAGCCCGACACAACAAAGTGCTATAATTCGCGGTGAAAGGTGGGCTCCCGTAGCGATCGTCTTCCTTGTGTGGGCCAGGCCGCGTAGTTTTGAATTGGGGAGCCTGTCGCAGGAACCGACCCCTGGCTTTGACCGGGCGACCATTTCCATGATCCACGAGATCGGTCACATTCTGCACGAGAGGGCGATGGGTGATCTCTTCTGGATGGAAGAATTTAAGGGTAAAGCTCCCGACGAAGTGGCGTCCAAGGTAAGCTTCTATGCAAGGAATTCGAGAAAAGAGTTTGCAGCAGAAGTTTTTGCGGACATGTTTGTCGGCAAGAGATGGAGTCCTGACGTTTTGGCCTACTACCATGAGATCCGCGGCCCCTATGTGCCGTAAGGGTCTATAGATCTTTGAACCTATTTTGGGTTGTCAGTAAACCTTTCCAAATTTAAGGAGAAAAAAAGTGGAACGTAAAATTACTCTAGAAACAAAGGATAATGCGGCGAAAAGAGTTTTCGGCAGCCGGAACGCAACCATAGCGTTTCTTATTTTGGCTGCTTTCTTTACCGATCTTACGGGAGCTCCGCTAGGATCTCCGGGCCTTGGATTGACGGGTTTGACATCGGTCCCCCAACTGGCCCGACAGGACGACCCGCTTGATAGTGAGGCTGCAGCCGCATTTGTTGAGGCCCTGGGCGAAGAAGCCCGAAATGTCCTGAATGATTTCTTTGACATGGACGGAGTAACTGCGACGTTCGACAGAATTAACGAAAAAATAACAGAAAGGGGAGATCTCGCAGGTAAGACAAAGAAGCAAATTGTCGATATGTACCTAGCCGACGTCAGATCGGTCGTTGAGAACGCTGACACTATAAAGGGAATGGAGACCGCTTTTGCGAGACTCCTCAATCCTGATGCTCAACCGGAAACCCCGCCGAAGGACCCACCGGCAAATCCGCCGGCAAATCCGCCTGCAAATCCCCCCGCGAATCCGTCGTCGAGCGCCGGATTGAGGCAGTATATCAGGGGCCTGAAATACGACGCGCGTGTTTTGCTTGCGGTCCAGGGCGACGGTGGCACGCTGATCTTAGACAAGGAAAAGGATAAGAAGAACGAACGAAAGCAAGGCAATGCGAAGATCATTCGATGTCTGCGGACGACACGAAATCTGAGCAAGAACTTTGAGGATGTTGCCATCTTGCAGCCGACGCAGGGCGTTATCTATCCGGGAGCTCTTGTTTATGCCGATCAGGAGCTTGTTGACGGCAAGCCGCGTCCGTTGACCGGATTGCCGCGAGCGCCCATCGATCTGCGGCTCGACCTTCCGGGATTGCAAGATGAGGGGAGCTTTGCGATCGCGAACCCAACCGACGGGAAGGTTCAAAGCGCCGTGAACAAGGCGCTGAATTTCTGGAACAACTCTACGAGTTTTAAGGAGGGTTATGTCAATCCGTCCCGCTCTAACTACAGTTCGACGATAGCTTACAGCAGTGATCAACTGGCTATGAGTCTGGGGTTCAATGCGAAATGGGCCTCGGGCGATGCGTCCGCCCAATTCAAGTTTTCCACGTCCAACGAGAAGAATGTTGTAGTCGCTGTTTATCGTCAAGTGTTCTACACGGTCACATTCGACGCTCCCAACCTGCCCGAGCAGTTTTTCGATCCGAGCGTCAGCGTCGACGAAGCAAGGGAAGTCTTTTCGACCGAAAAGCCTTCCGCCCCGGCTTATGTCAGCAGTGTGAACTATGGCAGGATCATTATGTTCCGGATGGAGACGGACAAATCGACGTTGGCTACGGATGCACAGGCAGCGTTCAACTACGCCGCCGGAGCGGTAACTGTCGGCGCGGACGCAAAAATAAAGTATGACAAGATACTGAGCAATTCCGCTATCACCGTCGTAACGATGGGCGGAAATGCTGAGGTAATGTCGGAAAGCGTCGCGGCCAGAGGCTCAGCGGACCTTCAGAAGATTATCCGAGGGAAAAATGCAGTATATTCGAAAAATAACCCGGGCGTGCCGATCGCATATACCGTTAAGTTCCTCAAAGACAATACGATAGCCAAAATGGGTTCGACGACTGATTTTACTACCGAAGATTGCAAGGAACTCGACAATATTTGGGTAAAGGTGATTCACTCGGGGGCGTACATAGCCCATTTTACCGCCACCTGGAACGAACCTGACCCGAACAATCTGGAGCAGGTCGTGCAAAAGGAAAGGAAGGAGCACGGAAAGACATCTGGATATCAGGTCAAGTTTGATTTTCCGGGAGATGCGACGAACATCCGCTTGAAGATGGAAAACGACACGGGTTTGGTCTGGCAGCCGCAACGCGAAATATTAAATCGTGTTTTGCTGCCCGTGGACTATAACAAGTGTTACACGGTTCACGGAACGACGCTTGGTTCTGGTTATTCGGTGAAAGACCTTGGGACTGATTGCCCCTGATCTTCGCAGCCGCAGGGCGTTGCGGCTCTGCCGCCGCTCAAGGCTAGAACATTAAGACGTAAAAAGAAAGGGAAGAGTCGAAACTCTTCCCTCCTGACGCTAGACGCTTTTACTCTTAGCCTTTTCTCAACTCGGTGAGCACCTGTTTGGCCACAGCCTTGAGCGTGTCGAATACGCCGGTGCCGTTAGTGGCGACGGCTTCGAATACGGGTTCACCTTTTTTCTGAAGTTCGCCGGTAAGGTCGTGGGCGGGAATGACATTGGGCAGGTCGCGTTTGTTCAATTGTAGAACGTAAGGGATATTGTTTAGCTCGTAGCCCTGCGTTTGCAGGTTTTCTTCGAGGTTGTAGAGCGACTCGACGTTGGCGTCCATCCGCTCTTCCTGGCTGTCAGCTACAAAAACAACACCGTCAACGCCCTTTAGAATCAGTTTCCTCGACGCGTCGTAATAGACCTGCCCAGGCACCGTATAGAGGTGAAACCGAGTCTTAAAGCCGCGAACCGTTCCCAGTTCCAAGGGCATAAAATCAAAGAACAGCGTGCGATCCGTCTCAGTGGCGAGCGAGATTAGCTTGCCCTTCGCCTGCGGTGCGGTGGAATCATAGATGTACTGCAGATTCGTGGTCTTGCCGCACAGCCCCGGGCCGTAGTAAACGATCTTGCAGTTGATCTCTCTAGATGCGTAGTTTATGAAGGTCATAATTGAGAATTGAGAATCGAGAATTGGAAATCCGTATATTCCATTTTCAATTCTCTATTAGCTGAACAGGCTGTCAATGTCCTCGTCCGTGATCTCCGCAAAGAACGAATTGTTATTGAGCTGGTAGCTTGCCGATGCAGTGGTCGCTTCGTCAAGGATCCCGGCGACCTCGTAGCTGCCGCGTTTTGAGCGGATCTTTACCAGGCTCAAGGTTGAGCGTTCGTCAAAGACCACCACCAACAATGCTCGGCCGATAATACTGATATAGATGCTCTCATGTTCACCTTCGTGAAACACGCACGGGAAGGCCTCCTCACCGATGAGTTTGGCCATAGAACTCGTCGCTGCAACGTTCCCGGCCGCGAGCGAAGCAAAGCTGGTAGTGTCCATGCTGCCGATCTCACCGCTGAATGCGATAGGCTGGCCGTCACGGTCGATCAGGAAGACGACGCGCGCGGCGCACTCGATGCGGACGCGCTCGAGAACGGTCTTGAGCCGCAAAAATTGGTCTTCCTGCAGAATAAAAGGCGTATCGGGCATTTGATGTTCGTGATGGTGCTGTGACCTGAAACGCAGCTAAATCTTATATCGGGTTCGTTGCTAAAGGCAATACGGCCGCCGGTAAGAACACGGTCGCAAAACTAAATTTAACACACAGCTTTGCCCGCAGACAAGGATTTTTTGGGACGTGGCGCGGATCGACGCCGCATGCAGCAAGCCCCAACCCGTGTGCACGCTGGTTCGTATTGTTTTCTGGTCGCTGCAGATGATAAAATCGTTGCTTGTCGGCAAGCGCTCGCCGACGGTCGTTGCGGATTCGCACGGCCAACCGCCCTGACTTTCCTTTTCAAGTGATCGCGGCAGATTGCCGGCGGCATTCAACCGATGAAGCACCATCTGTTCTCGGACAGTTCTGACGGGCTGTGTTTTGTCGCCATCGGCGGCGGAAATGGGCTGTCGACGCTGCTTTCGGGGCTCAAGCGCTTTGTCCACGCCCGCGACACCGAGCCGGTATGGCTGGATGATTTGTCAGCGATCGTAGCCGTTTCTGACGACGGTGGAAGCTCAGGCCGCCTGCGCGAAGAGCTGCAGATGCTGCCTCCGGGCGATATTCGCAATTGCATGGTCGCATTGAGCGAGGATTCGCGATTGCTGTCGAAACTCTTCAAGCATCGTTTTCGCGGCGACGGCGACCTGGGCGGGCATAGCTTTGGGAACATCTTTCTCGCTGCTCTCGCCGAAATGACAGGCGACTTTGCCGAAGCAGTCAAGCTCTCCAGCGAGGTGCTCGCAAGCAAAGGCCATATCTATCCGGCCACCGTCGCCGACGTGCGGCTGGCGGCCGATCTGCATGACGGAAACACCGTCAAAGGCGAGACGAATATCTCAAAGGTCGGCCACAACGTAAAGCGGCTCTACCTTGAGCCCGCTGACTGCAAGCCGATGCCTGAGACGCTCGCGGCGATCGCGGCTGCCGATGTCGTCAGTATCGGGCCGGGCTCACTTTTTACGAGCCTGCTGCCACCCATACTCGTTGACAGCGTCGCTGACGCGATAGCTGCTTCGCCGGCGACAAAGGTATATGTTTGCAATCTAATGACGCAGCCGGGCGAGACAGATGGTTTTACGGCACGGCACCATCTTGAAATAATTCGTGACTATGCGCCACAGATAGAGTTTGACTACGTGATCGTCAACGACCATCCGATCAGCACCGGCCAGGCAGACAAATACGCCGACGAAGGGGCAGAACAGATCGGCGTTCACGGCTCGATCTCGCCCGATACCATCGAAGGCGCCGAGATCGTTTATGGTAACCTGTTGGACGACGGCGAAATGGTCCGCCATCACCCTGAGAAACTTGCTCAAGTGTTGTTATTGTGTGCGTTACAGCCGCGTAAGGAGCCAATTACGAATTATCAATTACGAATTTCGAATGCTGAACACATTTCCTAATTCCTAATTCCTAATTCGTATTCGTAATTGTGAATAAAGATCTCGACATACTGATAATGGCCGCCGGCCTCGGCACGCGGATGAAGTCGAACCTGGCAAAGGTGCTCCACCGGCTGGATGGTCGTGCGTTGATCAATCATGTCGTGGAGACAGCGTTCGAACTGGAACCCGCAAAAGTTGTCGTTATACTCGGGCATCAGGCGGAGGATGCTGAGGCTGAGGTCTTGCGCGAGTTTGACGGCAAGCCGGTCGAGTTTGCGTTACAGGAAAGGCAGCTTGGGACCGGCGATGCCGTTAATGCCGCGAGATCGCTGCTCGAAGGTCGCGATTCGACGTCGATGGTGCTGTCGGGCGATGTGCCGATGATCACTAAAGCGACGCTGGACGGTCTGGTCTCAGCGCATCGTGAGAATAACGCCGATTGCACGGTACTGTCGGTAAACTTAAAAGACCCAACAGGTTACGGCCGCATTGTTCGCGGTAAGGACGGTTCGTTCGACCGCATTGTTGAACAAAAGGACGCGACTGAGGACGAGAAGAAAGTCAAAGAGATCAATTCGGGCATTTACGTTTTTGATACGCAAAAACTGTTTGACGCCCTCTCGCAAGTCGGCAACGACAACGCGCAGGGCGAGTATTACCTGACCGACGTGCCGCGAATTCTCAAGGAGGACGGCGGCACGATCGCTATATTTGAGTGTGAAGATTATCGCCAGGTCGAGGGTGTAAACGACCGGCGACAGCTTGCGGCGATGGAAAAGGTGATCCGTAAGCGCACGGTCCAACGGCTGATGCTTGAGAGCGGCACCACGTTTGTCGATCCAAAGACCGCGTATGTAAGCAGCCGCTCGGTGATCGGCCGCGACACCGTCATTTATCAGAATGTAACTATTGAGGGCAAGAGCGTTATCGGCGAGGGGAGTGTTATTCGCCCTGGCTCGCGGATCGTAGATTCCGAGATCGGCAACCGCGTCGAGATACGCGATAACTGCTTTATCACCGATTCGACCATCGGCGACAACTGTGCGGTCGGACCGATGGCACACCTCCGAGGCCACGCCGTGATGCTCGAGGGCTCAAAGGTCGGCAACTTTGTCGAGCTAAAGAAAACAACGCTCGGCCGTAAGTCAAAGGCCAGCCACCTCACCTATCTCGGCGACGCCACGATCGGTGAAAACACCAACATCGGCGCCGGCACCATCACCTGCAACTACGACGGCAAAAACAAACACGAAACGCACATCGGCGATAACGTGAAGATCGGTTCGGACACCATGCTCGTCGCGCCTCTGACCGTCGGCGACGGTGCCGTCACTGGTGCGGGCAGCGTTGTAACGAAAGACATTCAACCAAATAAGCTAGCCGTCGGGGCTCCGGCGAGGTCGATAAAGGATCTAAGTCAGGTCGAAAGGAAGGACAAGGCGAGTACAGAATAGGATATGTGCGGAATAGTCGGATACGTTGGAAATAAACAGGTTGTGCCGTTGATCATTGACGGTTTGAGGAAGCTGGAGTATCGCGGGTATGACTCGGCGGGCATTGCTGTGGTCGATGGCGAGCGGCATATGGAGTTGCGCCGGGCCGAGGGCAAGCTCCGCAATCTCGAAGAGGCGATACGGCTGAATCCGCTTGACGGGAATTACGGCATCGGGCATACGCGTTGGGCGACCCACGGACGGCCGACCGAGGAGAATGCTCACCCGCACCGCGACCAATCGGGCAAGGTTGTCGTTGTTCACAACGGCATTATCGAGAACTATTTGTCGTTGAAGGAACGGCTGCAGGGCGGCGGGCACGAGTTTGTCACCGAGACCGACACCGAGGTCGTGGCGCATCTGATCGGGCATTATGTTGACACGGACGATCTATCGTTAGAATTGGCGGTTCGAAAAGCGGTTAGCGAGCTTCGCGGTATTTTTGCGATGTCGATCATCTCGGTTGACGAGCCGGACACGATCATCGCGGTCCGCGAGGGGCCGCCGGTCGTGATCGGTCTGGGCGATGGCGAGTTCTTTGTGGCGAGCGACATCCCGCCGATCCTTGCTCACACGCGGGACGTGTTTTTCCTCGGCGATAAAGAGATGGCGATCCTCACAAAGGACTCTGTTCGCGTCACGGATTTTGAGGGAAACGTCGTCGAGCCCGAGAAGCAGCGGATCACGTGGGACCCGATCCAGGCCGAGAAGGGCGGCTTTAAACACTTTATGCTCAAGGAGATATATGACCAGCCGCGTGCCGTTCGCGATACGGTGCAGGGGCGTATATCGCTCGATACGGGTAAGGTGTATCTCGACCCGATGGACATTTCTGAGGACGAATTCAAATCCCTGGCTTCGATCAAGATCGCAGCATGCGGCACGTCGTGGCATGCGGGCCTCGCAGGCAAGTATATGCTCGAACAGCTTGCTCGCGTCCCGGTCGATGTGGATTATGCGTCGGAATTCCGCTATCGCGATCCGGTCCTAACCGAGAACGACCTGCTCATCGTCATCTCGCAATCCGGTGAGACCGCCGATACGATCGCGGCGATGCGGGAGGCAAAGCAGGCGGGCTGCAAGGTGCTCGCGATCTGCAACGTGCACGGATCGATGATCACCCGCGAGGCGGACGGCACGATCCTGACGCACGCCGGGCCTGAGATCGGCGTAGCTTCAACAAAGGCGTTCACGGCGCAGATGATCGCATTGTATCTGTTTGCGTTGTATCTCGGTGAACTTCGCGGCCAGATAGATGAAGAACGAGCCAAGCACCTCGCCCAGGACCTCGCAGAACTTCCGCTAAAGATCGAGCACCTGCTAAACAACTCCGAGTCGATCGAGGAGTTATCCAAGGAATTCTTCCGCGTGCAGGACTTTCTCTATCTCGGCCGCGGGATTAACTTCCCGGTTGCGCTCGAAGGCGCGTTAAAGCTCAAAGAGATCAGCTACATCCACGCCGAGGGCTACCCGGCCGGCGAGATGAAGCACGGCCCAAACGCCCTCATCGACGAAAAACTACCCGTCGTCATCGTCAATACAAAAGAGGACGGCAACGCGGGCAGCGAATTGCGGTACGAAAAAACTCACTCGAACATCGTCGAGGTCAAGTCTCGCGACGGCATCATCATTTCGGTCCTGACCGAGGGCGACACGATGTCGAGCACTGTCTCAAGCCACGTCATCGAGATACCGCACACCAGCGACCTGCTCGGCCCGGTCCTCTCGATCGTGCCACTCCAATTGCTGTCGTATCACATCGCCGTCCGTCGCGGTTGCGATGTTGACCAGCCAAGAAACCTCGCTAAATCGGTGACTGTCGAGTAGAATCTGGGGCCCGCTAATTGATTCGGCAGCAACCGTATATATCCTAGCTTCGCTTCTGAAGGGTTGGCTTCACGCCCGGTTCGGTTGGTGCGGATGTGGCCTCGTAGGTCAGCAGAGTTCCGCCAAAGCCGATCGCCCAGCCGCGGCCGCCATTGAAGATCACTTTTTCGAGCTTGTGAGTTACGCCTGACTTGACGTCGGTCCATGTATTTCCGCCGTCGCGAGTGCGAACGATGATACCGTGGTCGCCAACAGCCCAACCGCTGGTCGGGCTTGTGAAATAAACGTCGTTTAGATTAGCCGTTACGCTCGAATCCTGCTGCCGCCACAGCCGCCCGCTTCCGGCCGAGCGAAAAATGCGTCCCCGTGTGCCCACTGCCCACGCACCCTGTGTGCCTGTGAAAAAGACCGCATTGAATTTAGTGTCGGACTCACCCAACAGCGACGCCTTTTCCCAAGTCAGTCCCGAGTCTTCGGAGAACATGATCGTACCGCCGGCACCGACCATCGCGCCGACACGAGCACTGCCAAAACTCCCGTCGAGTAAGAGAAAGTGTATGGCTGTCTGCACACGCTTCCATGTCGTGCCGTCCTCCTGAAGGCGAAAGAAAACGCCGCCCTCACCAAACGCAGTTGCCGAGCCGTTTTCGTTAAAGAGCAGCCGCGTGATCCGTTCGCGGCCGGCGTCCTCAAACTCGAATTTCTCCCACGTCCGGCCGCCATCAACCGTCTTGCGGATGTAAGATGTCGGGTTGTTTCCTCGCGCGAACACGTTTCGCTCGCACAGCAGCCAACCGGTCGTTTCGTTGACAAAATGGATCTGGAGAAAAGTATCCGTACTAAATTTCGGCTGCGGCGTCCACGTAGTGCCACCATCGGCCGTTTTGACGATTATGCCGTCCGTGCCGACAATGAACCCCCGTTGGGCATCGATGAAAGTGATATCTCGGAACCACCCAAAGCTGTTCGTCGTAAGCTTTTGCCAATCGGCGCGCGCGGCCGACGCCCCGGCGAGAATAAACGCGGCCGCTATTGAGGCGCAGAGAGCTTTGGTAAATACCTTCATTTTCCCATTCCCATTCCTTATAGCGGGCTGCCCATCATATAGCGGACCATACTCGCCTTTCCGAGAATATCGAAT
>CAZMQR010000064.1:0-10426 GCA_964568325.1 uncultured Chloracidobacterium sp.
ATTCCGTATCGCGCCGGACGACGCAATGCGTTCGTCGGCCCTGGCCGGGCTCGACCGTATCAATAATACGACGGCTAAGAAGGAACTACTCGCTATCTATGGCGATCCGAATTTCGCGCCGACGTGGCGCGAAACGAGTGCCCGCTATCTGCGGCGGGCTCTCGATGAAGGCCAGCGGTTCACCAAGCGGGATGCAGCCGCGATAGCCGCGATCGAAGCTAACTGATTTACCTCAAGATGATGATCCCTAGATCAAGATATCTCCTGGCATGGCTATTTCTGCTGATCTGTGTCTCGACGGCCGGCGCACAGGGCGTAAAACGGCTGGTCGTGATGAAGATCGACGGGCTGCCCGGCTATCTTGTCGATCAGTATGTAAAGGAGATCGATCCGGCGACCGGCAGATCGCAGCTTCCCTGGATCGAGGAGGCATTCTACAAGAACGGCACGCGGCTGGACAATTTCTATACGCGCGGCATGAGCCTTTCTGGCCCGTCATGGAGCACGATCGATACGGGCCAGCACCTGCACATCAAAGGGAACGTCGAATACGACCGCTACACGCTGCACTCTTATGATTACCTCAATTTTGTTCCCTTCTTCATAAACTTTGGCCTGAAAAAGGTCGCCGACATGCCGGCGCTCGAGGTGCTGGACCAGCTTGAGGTCCCGATCCTCGCTGATGTTTTTCCGGTTACCAAGCGCTATATCAGCGCTCAGCTTTATCAGCGTGGCAATCGCTGGGAGATCATCGGCAGCGGTTTTATTCACCTTTATCCCGGCAGCCCGAGCGACATGATCGACGAATGGGCGATGGGCATCCATTTCAGCAGCATGACGATGCGGCAGAATGAGAGGGACATCGTGAAGCGGCTGGTCGATAGGCCCGAGTTCGATTATATGGACTTTTACGATGTCTCATTCGACCATGTGGCCCACGGCAATAATGATCCGCGGGCACAACTCGCAGACATCAAGAAGCTCGACCGGACGATAGGCCGTTTTTGGACGGCCATCAGGGAGTCATCGAGAGCGGCCGAGACAGCGCTGGTGCTGGTGTCGGACCATGGTTTTAACTCAAAAGACAAGGTCTACAGCCAGGGCTACAACATCGTAAAGCTCCTCAATAAACGAGCCGCCGGGGCTCACCACGTCATCACGAAACGACGGCTGATGCTCGATTACGACGTCAAGGCCCTTTATCCCTTTACGCCGGTGATCCGGACGCCCTCAGACGAATCGCTCTACCTCAAGGGCCAGGCCAAGGATTATCCGACGGCTCTCTTCGATTTTGACGGCAACGAGCGCGCGTCGGTCCAGCTTAGGAACAGCGATCTGAACATTCTGCACATCCTGCTGCAGGAGCTTCAGCGTGGCAGCCTCAAGCCGGACGTGCGACGTGCGGCTACGGCGATGTTCTTCGACGTGATCGACCGGCACAGGGCCGATTGGGAAGCGACTGTCCGTGAGATGTCCGAGGAACTGGACGCACTCGGCCGCACGACCGATGCGAACGAAAATGCAACGGCAGAATTCATTGCGAAGATCGATCCGTTGGCCAAGAAGCCCGGCGAGGAAGTTGAGGGCCGGCGAATGACCGCCCAGAACAAGCTCGCTCGCCGCGAACAGGCCGATTATCGAGCTTATCTCGCGACCTTAAGCGGCCTTTTGGCCCTGAAGAAGGACGGCTTTGAGCCAAAGGCTGTCAAGATCGAGACGCTGATCGCCCCGGGAGCGATGGGTGATCATAATTCGACATACCAGCTGCAGAATTACGTTGTCGGGCCGTCGGCTGGCGGTTTGGTGCTCGACTCAGCAGGTGGGATCGACATGCGGGCGAGCTTTCAGCATGTCAACTATTTCGAGCTCTTTACCTCTCAGACGGTCAGGAATAATGTGCAGGCCGATGTGGGCAATCGGCCGGTCGATTTTGTCGCGACGACGATCCCGCTCGCAGCTTTTCGGGATAAGCTCGTCGGCGATCTCAGGTGCGACGCCGACCCGATCTGGCTCTACGGCGGCCGCGACAAGCAGGCCTTGCTCCTTGCGCGAAATGACGCTGGCCGTTCGATCAGATACCTGCCGATAGCCAATTTAACGGCTGGCGCCGACGGCGCGGTCACGTTCGAAACTAGTGATTGGGCCGCTGGCCTGCCGCTCAAGATGATCGAGGACGTGGCCCTAAATGTTCCGGACGCCGATAAGGCCGCGTGGCTCAGCGAATGGCACACTGAGATCGACTGGCTTAGAGCGGTTCACCGGACTAAATATTCTAACGCCATTATCGGCCTTAACGAGCAGTTGGCACGGCACTCATTGTTTGACGACGCGGAGGGGCTGACCGCCGACCATCGGCTTGTTCGCCGCTTTCGCGAGCGGCAGCGGCACCTTGCCGAGACGGACATGCTCATAATGGCCGCCAACCATTGGAATTTCGACGTCAAGGGCTTTAATCCCGGCGGCAATCACGGCTCGTTCTTCCGGACTTCGACAAATTCGACGTTTATGATCGCAGGCGGCGAGACGTCCGGCATCCCGCGTGGCCTCAGGGTAGATGAACCCTACGACAACCTCAGCGTGCTCCCGACCATTCTCTCCCTGATGGGCCGCATCGACGAGAATAATCGTCCCGATCCCGCCCTCGCGGCACTCGGCTTTCGCCGATTTCCGGGCCGGCTTGTAACAGAGATCACCGGCGCCCGCACCGCAAAGCATTAGGCCGATCCGGCCCATCTTCCCGCGACACCGGCCTGTTTAATGCAGACTGAAGAGCATCGCCTGCGTGATTCCTTATCTGCCGTTATGCTAAAACTAAAGTGGGGGACAAGATCGATAGACATTTTGAGGAAAAAAATGATGAAAAGGAACATCTGTTTATTCGTTTTTATGTTCGTGTCCCTCTCGGGCTACGTCCTGGCGCAACGTGAGGATTACAAGATCCGCGAGATCAGAGCGACGACAAAGGTCAAGACGGATCTGGTGAAGTTCAGGGACCGGATCCGGACAAAGAAGCTGACATTCAATGTTGGCTATACGGTCGCGCTGGAGCGCGGCGTGGAAAAGATATCGGGCGGGAAGAAGCCCGATGTCTCGCCGGTGCAGGCCAGAAAGCAGTATTCCCTGGCCATGGAGGCGCTGAAACTCGACCGCGAGGCCCGCATCGCCGCCGGAAAGCCAATAATACAGCTCGCGTGCTCGGCAAATCTGAAGACATGGGATTGGCGCAAACAGGGCAAGATCACGCCAGTCCGAGCGCAAAAATGTGGGAATTGCTGGGCCTATGCGTCGTTAGCGGCGTATGAATCAAGCTATCTGATCAAGCGAAACAAGGCGGTTGACGGCTCAGAGCAGTATGTGGTCTCGAATAACAATAACGGCGCGGGCGTCTGCGAATTCCCTCCGGGAGGACGCTCGGACCTTGCGAGTGAATTCCTTGTCCTGAACGGGACGACATCCGAAAGCGTCATGCCCGACCTCGGTATCACGGGCACGGCCGATGCCGGTATCGCATCACCATACGATGCTCTGGTCTGGGGCTGGGCAAACCCTGATGCGCCGGGCAGTCCGGGCGTTCAGAGCATTAAGCAGGCCCTGTGCGAGCACGGTGCGGTTGCATCGTGGGTCGATGCCGGCGGTACGTTCGGGGCGTATATAGGCGGCGACAGTGCGGCCAACGACGTTTATAATGACGACGACGACAAGGAGGCCGGCCATAAGGTCGCAGGACATTATGTCGCCATTATCGGTTGGGACGATAATCGTGGAGCATGGCTCATCAAGAACTCCTGGGGACAGAACTGGGGATTTGAGGCCGGCTGGGGCGATGAACGCGGGTACGGCTGGATAAAGTACGGCACGCATGGCATCGGATCCTGGGTTTCGTGGGTCGAGGCCACGGGCGAAGGCTATAAACTTCCGCCACGGTATTTTGAGTTGATGCCACTGAAGAAATCGCCGAAACCAGTGTTGAAGCCCATGATCCTCAAGCCTGTGGTCAAGCCGAATGTCGTCGTGAAACCGAATTGAGATCGATGCCGGCGGGCGGATTCCGGGTGTATCCCTTAAGAGAATCGGCTTCTAACTGATACAATCTATTGCGGTCACGCCTTGCTGTGTTTGGATAGCAGGGCGGACGGCCGTTTTGCGTTTTCGCTGAGAACGCTTTTTGATGGCGAGAGTTTTAAGACATATCAAGGCCCTTCAGGTCCTCTTCCTGGTATTAGGGCTGATCCTTTTTTATTTCGTCGTGTCATCGGTCGGGCTGCGCCAGATCGCGGATTCGCTGCGGCTGATGGGCTTTGGCTTTGTGATCGTGATGGCGATCTCGGCCGTGCGGCACTGGCTGAGGTCGATCGCCTGGCTGTACTGCATTGAAGAGGATCATCGCAATATCAGGATCCTCGACCTCTTCAACATCAGGCTCGCCGGCGATGCCGTAAGATTGTTGAGCTTTACGGGGCCGTTCCTCGGTGAGACGAGCAAGGCCGTGCTGATCCGCAGGCGGCTGCCGATGGTCCATGGCATGTCGTCGATCATCATCGAGAATCTCGCCTACACGGTCAGCGTTATCCTCGTCGTTATCAGCGGCCTTGCCCTGCTGCTGGCCAATTACTCGACAAAGACGAGCGTCAAGATCATGTCTGCGTCGCTGGCCGTCGGCATGGTGCTGTCGATCATCGGCATCCAGTACGTCATCTCCAAACACATAAAGGCATTTACGCGGCTCGGGCATTGGCTGGCACGCAGGACAGATATTCAGTGGTTCAAAGACCGCACCCACAGCATCGGCCATACCGAGGACAAGGTCCACGAGTTTTACCAGCGCAAGAGCGGCGCTTTCTATACGGTCTTCTTCCTTGAGATCGCGGCCAATCTCGTAAATGTCGTCGAGGTTTACCTTATTCTCTACTTTATTGGGGCCGCCGTTACGCCGCTTACCTCGTATATCGTCGAGGCGATGATGAAGGTCGTGAATATCCTTTTCTTCTTCGTGCCCGGCCAGGTAGGCGTCATGGAGGGTAGCAACGCCATCCTGCTAAGAATGCTCGGCATGGGCGTTTCCGCCGGCGTCACGCTGTCACTGATCGAGAAGATCAGATCCATATTCTGGGCGGCCTATGGCCTGTTTATCTGGATGTATGCATTCCAGAAGGGAAGATCTGACGCCAAGAAAGCCGTTGCGATGACGGACCTAACGGCCGAGGAGGCTCTGAATAAATGACATCAACCGCCGTTTTGTTCGTTGATTCAAAAGAGCAGTTTGAGGGGCGAACGCTTGCCTGCACACGGATCATCGACGTCCCGCTCGTAAAGCGAAACGTGATCGACCTCCGGCGGGCCGGATTTGCAAATATCTTCGTCGTGATGGATGAGCGGACGGCGGAGATCGAGGCTGTCCTGGACGATATCCGGCGAACACAATTCAAGCGTTGTACATTTACCGGGGACGATTGGCGAAATGCGATAAGCGAGACTGGCGATGACGATGTCGTCGTTTTTACGTCAGACCGGCTGAGCGAGTATCGGTTTCTGCATAATTTTGCTGACGTGAAGCTCGCCGACGGCCATGACGCCGTGATCGCGGTCGATATCAAGGACATTGATGCACCGTCTAACGCAGAGCGGCGGTTTCATCTGAACGACGGACAGGTGATCACTGCCGATGCCTTCGCTGCCGAGCCTCAGGCGAGGGAGTTGGGGATCTATCGGATGCCTGCGGCGGATGTCGCGGCATTTGAATCGTCCGGTCCTGAGTACCTGGCTCAACGCGCAAAGGAATATTCCGAGCAACGCCGTGTCGAACTGTTTGAGGTCGGGAATGGTTTTGTCGAGAAGATCGAATCTCGCGACAGCCTCCGGCGTGCGGAGCGGCGTCTGATCCGCTACATCTGGAAATCAACCGACGGCATGTATGCGCGGCGTAATAAGCGGATCCTTAAGCCGATACTGCCCTACATCTTTAAGACTCCCATAACGCCAAACATGGTCTCATTGATCGGCGTGATCGTGAGTGTTTATTCGGGCTACCTTTTCTCTCGCGGCGAATATCTTTACGCGGTGGCGGCGGCGTTGGTGACCTATCTGTCGGCCTTGCTCGATCATATCGACGGTGCGATAGCCCGGATCAAGTCGAAGGAGTCTGACTTTGGCGCCCATTTTGATACGTTGTGCGACTATGTGTTTTACGTTTCGTTTGGCCTCGGCATGACAGCCGGGCTCTATCGAGCCAGCGGAAACGCGTTCTACATTTGGCTGGGTGTCGCTGCCCTGTTTGGGACCATCACAAGCCTGATAATGACGAGCTATGCGCGCAATACGAGGGCGACCAATGCCAGCACATACGCTGCCGAGGCTCACAAGAAGTATGAGACGCGCTCTCAGGTGACGCGGATCGGGCGAAGGATCTATTTTGTCATCCGCCGACCGGTCGTGCCGTATTTCATCATCTTCTTCTCGATCGTTCATCTGCTGCCGTTCGTCCTCTTTATGACCGCGCTGAGTGCAAACCTCTTCTGGATGTTCCACGTTTATACCAACACGCTTTTTAGCCCGGTGAAAAAGCTCAAATCCGACCGAGAATGACTGATTACAAGAATTTTATAAACGGGGCATGGGAAACATCGGCCTCGGAACGCACCGTTGACAATGTCAATCCGGCAGACACGTCGGACGTACTCGGCACGGTCAATTTAGCGACACGCGATGAGGCCCGTCGTGCGGTCGAGGCGGCCGAAGCCGCACGCAAGGAATGGAAAGCCACGCCGCCGCCCGTTCGCGGCAAGATGCTCTTCAGGGCGGCGCGGATCCTTGACGACAACCTCGAAGATCTGGCCCGGATCATGACACGCGAAGAGGGAAAGACACTGACCGAGGCGCGCGGCGAGGTAAGGCGTTCGATCAACATCATGGAGTACATCGCCGGCGAGGGTCGACGCATTGCGGGCGAGACGATCTACTCAGAGTTGCCATCGAATTTTGCATACACGATCAAGCAGCCGCTTGGCGTGATCGCGTGTATTACGCCGTGGAATTTTCCGGTAGCAATTCCTGTCTGGAAGATCGCACCGGCACTCGTGGCCGGAAATACCGTCGTCTTTAAGCCCGCGACTGCACTGCCGGCAACCTCGACTCGGCTCGTCGAGATATTCGAAGAGGCGGGCGTGCCGGCCGGCGTTCTGAATCTCGTGATCGGCTCAGGCTCTGAGGCAGGCGACGAGATCGTCGATCATCCGGCCGTTCGCGGCGTTTCATTTACCGGATCGAATGATGTCGGCATCAAGCTCTACGAGCAGGTCGCCCGACGAGGTGCCAAGGCGTTGTGCGAAATGGGCGGCAAGAATCCGATGCTCGTGATGGAAGATGCCGACATCGACCTGGCAGTGGATGCGACCGCGAAAGGCGCCTTTGGCGCGACGGGACAGCGATGTTCAGCGACGAGCCGCGCGATCGTCGTGGACTCGATCGCCGACGAATTTGTCGAAAAGCTCGTAAAGCGTGCGAATGATATCGTCGTTGGCAACGGGGCTGACGAGGCTACGCAGATGGGGCCGGTCGTAGATAGATATCAGTACGATAACGTCCTCCGCTACATCGAATCGGGCCGTGAGGACGGCGCCGCGATGCTGTGCGGCGGCGCGATGAATGGCGATGGGCTGAACGGTTATTTCATACGTCCGACGGTATTTGACCGTGTCACGAGCGATATGCGTATCGCCCGCGAAGAGATATTCGGCCCCGTGTTGGGTGTGATCCGAGTACGGGATTTTGACGAAGCGATGGCCGTAGCTAACGACAGCGAATACGGCCTCACGTCGGCGATCTTCACAAAAGACAATTCGCGAGTGTTCCGCTTTGTCGATGAGATCGAGACTGGCGTGACACACGTCAATTCGCCGACCGTGGGCGGTGAGGCGCATATTCCGTTCGGAGGCGTAAAATCTACTGGTGTCGGCGGCCGTGAGCTCGGCTCAACATCGCTGGATTTTTATGTTGACCTTAAGATAGTTTACGTAGATTACACCGGCGAAAAACGGACGGCGACATTCTATTAGTCCGCCATCTATTGCCGTTCGCTTTAGCGGACGAAGATGACCGTTGCCTGAAGGCAACGGCAATAGAAGCCAATACGGCCGTGCTAATTGGATTTGACGCCGCAGACACGATATCATTACAAGTTTGGACTTCTTATAAGCGGCCCGTCCTAGACGGGCGTATTTCATTAGTCGGTAATAAATAGAATGAGTAAAGCAAGAAAACTGCGTGAACTGTTGGCCTCGCGTGAGCCCGTACTCGTGATCGGGGCGCACAACGGCCTGACGGCAAAACTAGGCGAGGATGCCGGATTTGACGCCATCTGGGCGAGCGGCTTTGAGATATCAGCATCCCACGCGATGCCCGATGCAAATATCCTTACGATGGCTGAGAACCTGTCGATCGCCCGCAGCATGAATGACGCTGTCGAGGCCCCGATCATCGCTGATTGCGACAACGGCTACGGCAATGCGATCAACGTGATGCGAATGGTCGAGGAATACGAAAAGGCCGGCATTGCCGCCGTCTGTATCGAGGATAACGTGTTTCCAAAGCGGTGCAGCTTTTACGACAGTGTCAAGCGAGAGCTTGAGTCTGTCGAGGAATTTGCGGGCAAGATCCGTGCCGCCAAAGAGACGCAGAAGGACCCTGATTTCGTCGTTATCGCCCGCACCGAGGCACTGATCGCGGGCTGGGGCATGGAAGAGGCTTTGAAACGCGGCCGTGCCTATGCCGATGCCGGTGCCGACCTCGTCCTGATCCACTCAAAGGCGAAGCTGCCGGACGAGATCATTGAATTTGCCAAGCAGTGGGATCGCTCGACGCCGCTTGTTTCCGTGCCGACGACCTACAACACGATCTCTGCCCCCGAACTCGCGGAGAATGGTTTCAAGGCGGTTATCTTCGCCAATCACGGCCTGCGCTCGGCGATAAAGAGTACGCAAGCGACGCTGTCGAAGCTCCGCGAGACGCAGCGGCTTTCGACCATCGACGAGAGTATCGTGCCGATGAAAGAGGTCTACCGGCTGATGGGCGTAGACGAACTACAGGCCAACGAGGCGCAGTATCTGCCGACGACATCGCAGAATGTCTCGGCGGTGATCGTTGCGGCGGGCCAGGGCTTTAAGGAGCACCTGATGCCGCTCATCGCCGACCGGCCAAAGTCGATGCTCGAGGTCAAGGGCAAGACCATTCTCCAGCGGCAGATCGATTCGCTCATCTCCTACGGAGTCCGCAGTATCTCGGTCGTTCGAGGCTATAAAAAAGAGATGGTCGATATCGCCGACGTTCGGTATTTTGACAATGACAATTTTGCAAACACGACAGCACTTGGCTCGTTCCTCACCGCCGAAGAAGTGCTCAAGGGCCGCACGCTGCTGCTTTATGGCGACATCGTCTTTGACCGCGGCATCCTGGAACGCCTGCTTCGCTCGGAGGCTGACATAACGGTCGTTGTCGATCATGCTCACTCGGGCGCCCATGCGTCGGTCAACGGTAGCAGCCCTAGCTATCCGGAAATGGTGCAGACCCAGCGGCAGCTAATGAGCGAGGGCCTCTTCCTGCCGGACGACAGCCTCAACACGGCCCTGAAGGCCGGCCGCAAGCTCGACAAGTCGCAGGCCAATGCTGAGTTCATCGGGATGGCGCTGTTCTCAGAAGAAGGCATCGAGCAGTTCAAGGCCGCCTACCACGATGCGAAAGCTCGTGACGCAGAAGGGGCGTTTCACGAGGCAGAGTCCTTCGACAAAGCGTCGTTTAGCGACATGCTTCAGGAATTGATCGATCGCGGCCTCGCGGTATCGTGTCTCGATATCTACAAAGGCTGGGCCGAGGTCGATACATTTGACGATTACAGGAATATGTGGGTGGAGGTCGAGAATTGAGCCACGGCGAAGACACCGGTCATCTCTATCATGATTTCAAAGCCCAAGGATACGACTTCTTTGTAGGCGTGCCGTGCTCGTTTCTCAAGGGCTTTATCAAGGAGATGGAGGCCGACGCGACGACGGAATTTATTCCCGCGACACGCGAGGACGTCGCCCTGAGCATCGCCGTCGGGGCTTATATGGCGGGCAAAAAACCGCTTGTCTATATCCAAAGCTCCGGCCTCGGCCATCTCGTGAATGCGATAACATCGCTGCTTACGCCTTACGAGATCCCGATCCACGTGCTGGTGAGCCTGAGACGCGCGCCCTTCGAGCATTTTGAGATGTACCGCATCTCGCGCGACCTGCTCAAATTGATGAACTACGACAATTTCACCATCGTCGAGGAGGCCGAACCGAAATGAAAAGGATCGACGCCATCCGCCAAATAATGGATACGGTCACCGATGAGTTGGTCGTAGCGACAACAGGCATGATCGCCCGCGAGGTGTTCGTTGCAAAGGACCGCG
>CAZMQR010000065.1:0-4289 GCA_964568325.1 uncultured Chloracidobacterium sp.
TGTCTCCGGACGTTCCCCAAGCTCGGTATTGAGGTTGCCCATTTGAGCTTTGCAGAATATACCAGATACCGTCGGACGGCCTGAATACGGCGGCATCGAGGCGTCCGTCGCCGTCAAAGTCTCCTCTGACAGGCAGGTCGCCGATCGTGCCCCAATTGATCGTCACGAAATCAACGCCAGGCTGTGACGACGGACGGTAAAAGAACTGCCCTTGTCCGCCGGTCACGCGATAGACGGCCACATCGTTCTTGTCGTCGCCGTCCCAGTCTCCGACAACAGAATGATCGTCCCCCGTCCGCCCAAACTGCTCGATCTGAAACTGACCGTCTGAACTTCGCAAGACGTAAAACATTGCCCTGTCGGGATCGGACGGGTCCTCACGCCAAACGGCGATGTCCGCCTTGCCGTCGCCATCGTAATCCGCTGTTGCGAGCTTATCGGTCTCGATGCCCCACTCGGTCGCGTAGCTCGTACCGGTTGAGCTTGGCTGTATGTACCAGAAGTTCGCCGCCGGATCGGGCATTGGACGAAAAACGGATCGATCAGCACGCCCGTCGCCGTCAAAGTCATATTCTGTCCGCTGCGGAGCTGATGGCGGCAGGAAGACCACGGCTCCACCGCCGCGATTTGGGTTGGGGGCATTGACCGGAATATACGACGATACCGCCCCGGCGTTCGTAAATGGTGCCCGGATCAGGATGGGCGGTTCGGCGTCAGTTCGCCCCGCAAGCATTGCGGTCTGTCCGTCAGCACTGATATCGACATGTTCGAAGCCGGCCGTTCCCGCCGGCAGCGGCAGAGCCTGGACGTTCGAGCTGGAACTGAATGGCGCCGAGATGACGGACGCAACGTGCAGGTCATTGCTAACAACGATCGCCTTGCTTCCATCCGGAGTGACCTTGATGCCATTGGCGGTGCTAACTACGCCGAGACTCTGGGGCGTTGACGCGGCACTGAAAGGTGCGTTTATTATGAACACAAAGTTCGTGAGACCGTTGGAGCCTGTTGCGAGCAGTGTGTTGCCGTCCGGGGTGATCGCGATCGCGGCCCGGAGGCCGGTGCTGATCGGAATTGTAAATGCCACCGACGTATAGGGTGCATCTAATACCGAGATTCCGGTCGAGTGCCGCACGAAAGCACGCCCTTCGCTATTGAACACGATGGCCTGTGTTTGGAAGGCCGCGACGCTTCCGGGCAGCGACACGGAGGTGATCGCTGAGGATCCGTTAAATGGAGCCTGGATAACTTTCAGGCTGCTGCTGCCGATCGCGAGAGCGACGTTCTGCTGTGGCGGCACACCTATCGAGCCGGAACCGTTGTAGCCGGCACTGGAGGTGTCGATGGTCGATAGGAGCACTCCGCCCGAAGCACGGATGACAAAGATCCTCGAATGACTGAAATCGCCCACGAGCACTGTGTCGATACCCGCAACGGCGATCCCGTGTGGTTCCGCATTTGAGGGCAGTCCGGCCGTGAAGACCTGGCTGCCAGGCGCATTTCGTGGGTCGTTATACCTTACGATCGCTCCTCCTCCGCCAGTGATGCTCTGCGAGAGCATTGCAGGTTGTCCGCCTGATGGAGGCGTTGGCGAGAAGGTTGGCGTCGGGCTTGGTGAGGGTGTCGGTGTGGGCGAAGGTGTGGGCGTCGGCGTTACTGATGGCGTCGGAGTGCCTCCCGGACATGGGGCCGACGGAGACCCGGGCTGATCCACATAAATGTATGCAGCATGATCAGTAAGACTCGTGTCGCGGAACGAACCGACGGCAGCGGTACCGTCTGAGGCAATTCCGACTCCGTTACCGTAGTACACCGCGGTCGGCCCGCCCTGTATGCGTTGGCGCAGCGTCCAATTTGAGCCGGTGCGGTCAAAGAAATAGGCATTTCCCGGCGGCATAGCCGGGGGCGTGCTCGAAGGGAGTTCTCGTCCTACAACTATTCTGTCGCCCGAGATCGCAACTCTGCCGCCAAACAGGTCGCGGTCAATGTCGCAACCCTGCAATTTCTGCTCTTGGGTCCACGTAGATCCACTGCGGGCAAATACATATGCCGAGCCCCGTGTGGGATTGATAAAATCGTCCAGTGGCATTGACCCAACGACCGCAGTCTCGCCAGAAAGGGCCACGCTCACGCCGAAATTGCCGGATGGGATCGGATCCGAAGGGGTCAACTTTTGCTGTTCACTCCAAGTGCCATTTCGCACATAGACGTATGCGGAGCCGCTTGCCTTACCTCCATCGTCGTCTCCACGCGAGCCAATTATCGCAGTTTGACCGTCGATGGCGACACTGTAACCAAAACTATCATGGTCCGCGGCGTCACTCGCGGCTAGCCGCTGGTCGAATGCCCACACGTTCGCCGATCGAGAGTAAACATACGCCGCTCCGCGAAAGTTTGGCCCGGCCCCGTTGGCCCCGATGATGGCCAGATCGTCGTCAACCGCTACCGACCAGCCAAACTGGAAATTGATGCCCTCGCTGCCGGCATCGGGGGCGAGCAGCCGCGCCTGCTCGGTCCAACTCGTCCCACTTCTGACAAAGACATAGGCCGAGCCGCGGCCCGTCGAACCAGGTATCTGAGAGGATATGGCGCCGACGACGATTGTATCGCCGGCGATCGCTACCGAGTAACCAAATAGTTGGGCTTCGGGCGATGTATGGCTTGGAATCAGCTTCTGCTGCTCGGTCCATGTAGTACCGTTTCTGACAAAAACGTATGCCGAGCCGCGAAGACCCGCATCACCACGAGCCCCGACGACGACAGTATTGCCGGAGATCGCGATGCTCATTCCCATTCCCGTGTTGCCGTCGCTTCCGGTCAACCGTTGCTCCTGCACATATACTCCGCTGCCCTCAGGGTTCGTACCCATCGAGGCGTATAGGCGCTCAAGTTCGTCAGCGTTCCTTAGATAGTCAACGGCGGCGGGGCCGGTCAGGGTCGGCAATTCGCCCGATGCCAGGTGCGGATCAGCGGCCGATATGGGATATGCATTCCACTCGACGAGAAACCCGCCAACTGCAAGCGACAAAGTAAAGAGTATGGCAATTCGGCCCAGCATTGATCTGTTCTCCTTTTTCGGTAATACGAGAGCGTCTTGTACCCATATGCGTAAAAGTGTCGGGAACACTGCCAAATTGCTTGAAAATTTGTGTTCTCTTCGCAAAAAAGGCTAAACTTCGGTTAAATACTCACACAACCTACACACCCTATGAACGACGCCAAGCCATCGGAGATCACGCGTATTTTGCAGGATTGGAATGATGGCAATGAGGCCGCGAAGGACGAGCTGGTGCCGTTTGTCTATGACGAGCTAAAGCGGCAGGCGCGGATCATGATGTCGTCTGAGCGTAATAACCACACGCTGCAGCCCACTGCGCTCGTTCACGAGGCTTTTTTACGGTTGAATAATCAGGCAGGGATCGACTGGAGGAACCGGAGCCATTTTTACGGGATCGCCTCGCGCCTGATGCGGCAGATATTGATCGATCACGCCCGTCAGCATGCGACGGCCAAGCGCGGCAACCGTCCTATACATTTTTCGCTCGATGATGTGCAGATACCGGTCGAGGAACGCGCCGACTCGCTGCTCGTGCTGAACGACGTGCTCGACAGGCTCGAAAAGCTTGATGAGCAGCAGGCGAAGGTCGTTGAGATGCGGTTCTTTGGCGGGATGACGAATGGTGAGATAGCCGAGAGCCTCAATATCTCAGAACGCACCGTAGTCCGCGACTGGCAGGCGGCGAGATTATGGCTCTATCGGGAGCTTAACGCCGCGGGCTAGGAAGGGTAAGAAATTCTGGCAGAGTTTCCTCAGCATTTACGCATATTGGTAAGAAGCGCGAAATGGGCGTGTCAACGCAAATGCAGTCTAAGAATTGGGATAAGGTCAAAGAGATCCTCGATGAGGCCCTGCGGATCGATGCGTCGGAACGCCCATCGTATCTTGACAGTGTCGGGCTCGCCGCCGACATTAGGGCCGAGGTCGATTCGCTCTTAAGTTTCGACGAGCGATCGGCTGACCTGATGCAGCTCTCGGCGGTAGAGTTCTCAGGTTCGTTCATCAATGGGCGAGAAGCGGATGATCGATTGACCGGACAGCATATCGGGCATTATCGCATTGTGTCTGAGATCGGGCACGGCGGCATGGGTGCTGTCTATCTGGCCGAGAGAGAGGACGGCACGTTCTCGCAGCGAGTCGCCTTAAAACTGCTCAAGCGCGAGATGAATACCGCCGCGCTTCGCCGCCGGTTCGAGCAGGAGCGCGACATCCTCTCGCGTCTCGAGCATCCGAA
>CAZMQR010000065.1:4389-10403 GCA_964568325.1 uncultured Chloracidobacterium sp.
ACCTTTTCCAGCAGATATGTTCGGCTGTCGATTTTGCCCACCGCAATCTGATCGTCCATCGCGACCTGAAACCGACGAATATCCTGGTGACGGAAGACGGCATCCCAAAGCTGCTCGATTTTGGTATCTCAAAGATCCTGTCGGAGGACGACGCTGGCGTGCCGGCAGCAACGGTCACGCGGCTTGGCGCGATGACGCCGGGCTATGCGTCACCTGAGCAGCTTCGCAGCGAGAGCGTAACTACCTCGACCGACGTATATTCGCTTGGCGTGATTCTCTTTGAGCTTCTTAGCGGCCATCGCCCTTTTGAAGGCCGAGAGGGCAACCTAAATGACATCCTTCACGCCGTGGTCGAGACCGATCCGCCGCTGCCGTCGTCGATAGCCGGAACATTACCTGAAAGAGGACTTGAGGCGATCACCGCGAGGGCCGGTGAGCTATCGGTGGCCAATGAAACGCGTCAGCAATCGCGCCGGCTGACGGCGCCTCATCCGATCAGCATCAAGCCTCAATACCTTCGCGGCGACCTCGATAATATCATCCTGAAAGCGCTCAAGAAGGAGCCGGAACGACGGTATCTCTCAGCTGAGAACTTCTCGGACGATATCCGTCGCTATCAGGACGGACTCCCGGTCACGGCGCGGCCCGACACGCTCATATACCGGGCTGGAAAGTTTGTTCGCAGAAACCGCTACGCCGTTATCGCGGGAGCAATGGTTATGATCGCCATCATTGCGGGTGCGATCGCGACGCTTTGGCAGGCCCGCGTGGCGCAGGCAGAACGCCTCAGGGCAGAGAGCCGCTTTAATGACGTTCGCAAGCTGGCAAATTCTTACATCTTTGATGTTTATCCCGAGATCGAGAACCTTGAAGGTTCGCTCAAGGCCCGCGAAAAGATACTGACAAACGCCCTTGGTTATCTTGATAGCTTGTCCAAAGAGGCCGGCGATGATATCGAATTGCAGGCGGAGCTTGCGACCGCCTATGAGAAGATCGGCGACGTTCAGGGAGCATTGACAAATTCAAGCCTGGGCAATATCCAGGCGGGCCTCGATAGTTATACAAAAGCGGCAAAGCTACGCGAAGCTGTCTATCTGGCCGATCTGTCGAACCTTGATGCGAAAGAAAAACTTGCGGCAAACTACTACACGACGGCCCGAACGCTTTGGAACAACAGTCAGACTCAGGAGGCAACCGAGGCCTTTGAGCGGAGCCTGAAGCTCCGCCGCGAACTCGTCGCAAGCGATCCTTCATCAGTCGAATATCAGAACCGATTGGCCGTCGTGCTGATCGATTACGGAGCGATCCCGGTCTTCAATTCGCAGACGGCTCAGGCCCTGGTCCTGTTTGACGAGGCGCTCGCGATTGTCGAAAGATTGCGTCGCCAGGACCCGGCGAATGCTGACTTCAAGAAGACACAAACACGCCTTCTTCGCGTGATGAGTAAGGCAAAAGGCTCGATCGGTGATTACGATGGCGGAATCAGAGGCTTTGCGGTCGCGGCGGAGATCAGCCGCGAACTCGCAAGCCAGTTTCCTGACGATTTTCGCGTTCAGCGAAGCGTTTGGCTGACCGATTCGCTGACTTGCGAACTGTATATCGACAAAGAGGATGCGCAAAAAGGTGTCGAGACATGCCTGCCGACGATCGAATTTCCTAAGGCTGCGCTGGCAAAAGAGCCTGAGAATGGCGTCGTCGCCTATGACCTGGCGATCTCACATTTTAATACCGCCCGGGCATATCGTTTTGCCGGTGACTACGGCAACGTAATCGCGCAGGCTGATAGGGCCATCGCCGTAATGACGGCCTTGAGCAAGAAGACGCCGGAGAATATGGAGTATCAGCGCAATCTGGCGGTTTATGAGACCGAGCGTGCGCGGGCGCAGATAAAGCTTGGCCGATATGATGAGGCCCAAACGGTCGCACAAAAGGTGCTACGGATCATGATACCGATCGCGGAGGCGGATAAGGCGACTACGACCTACAGGTATGACGTGGCTGTCGCCTATCGGCTCTCAGCCGAAGCCTATGCCAAGTCCGGGAGCAAGCCAAGAGCTGTTGAGAACATCAGGAAAGCGATCGTGATAGTTGAGGGCCTTCGCGATGAGAACGCCCTCCGCGATACGGACAAAGACCTGCTTACCGAGCTCGGAAGCGAACTTGCCGCCTACTCTTCCTAGAAACTATAAGCGAACGCCAGATTGAGGTGCTCGGCGGTCCGTCGCCGAGACAAGCGGTATCGCGTGTCAAAACGCCGCACCTCGATGCCCATCTGGAACTGCGGACTGAACTTATAGATCACCTCACCGGCAAACGCCAGATTCCTCATTCGCCAATCGCGCGAGCTTACACTGCGAAGATCGTCGTCGTCCGGGTCGTCGATGCCAACGGTGCCATAAAAGCCGAGCTTGTTGCCCTTCATGCGTGGCGTAACTGCGATCTGGACCCAGCCGCCGCGTGTGCCGATCGCTCTAATACCGTCGGCTGTTGCCGCGTTGCTCTGGACATGAGCAAAGTCAGGGTTCACGCCTTGAAAAACTCCAGCCTGAAAACCACCGAGACCCTGGCCGACGAAAGCCTCGCCGGTAAGGCTGACGAGATCCGTCAGCGGCATATTCCAATCCGCCGCGACACCCCACGATGCGTCGGTATAACGCACGTTCGTCGGGCCCGTAAGGGCCGCCACGCGGCCGAAATGGCCCGAGATGCCGATCGACCCCGCCTTCTTGCTGGCTAACCAATTCTTGCCTGAGTAGGCGAGACGGCTCTGGAAAAATGGAAAGCCTGAAGTCGAACCTGAATTCGGTTGAAGAAAGAAACCACCCGCCGAAGACGAATCGCCCGACTGCGGAGCGAGGATCGCTCCCTGCCATGCAACGGCCCCGAACTTTCTCTCGATCTTGATCTGCGGGATGCGTGCCCAATTGTTACCGGCGGCGGCCATTTGCGGGATCGCTGCTGCGGCAAGCGAAACGGGGCTCTGTGGTGCAAATGGCATCCAGTCCTGGCCGATGGTCAGGCCGGTCTTTTCCCAGTCGAGTCTGATGTTGGCAAGACGCAGCCTGACGAGGCCAAAATTCTCGCCGATCCCGATGCCGGGCGAACCACCAAAAAAGTCCGCCTCAACGACCGCGCCGAGCCGGGCCTTGCCGACCTTGGCTCCCTCGATTCTTAGTCCGAGCCGCGTTTGCCTGAGGCTCGCGCTCATTCCGCCGTTGCCGCCGGTCGAGGCAAAGAGCGGAACGTCCGCGTTGTTCGTCCCGCGTGTGTTGCCAAAAGCATTGAAATAGATCGTGCCGTAAGGCGTTAGTTTGACGTTGCCGACGTTAACGCTGAGATCACGCTTTTGCTCGGTTTCTTTTGCCGGCTGCGGAGCAGGGACAGCCTTGGCAGGAGCCTGATCGGTCTCAGCCGGTCTGGCTGGGGCAATTGTTACGGCTGATGGCTGGCGACGGGCGAGTTCCTCGGTCAGCAGTAGGACCTTTCGTTCCAGATCCTCGATCCGGCGAGTGAGTTCATCAACATCCGTGCGCCCATCCCTAGTCTGGGCCGTGACCGCACACGCAGCGATCGTTAGAAACAGCAGGGGAAGAATACTGTGTTTAAGTATGTTCATATCGACTAATTGTTAAAAACAAACACTCCTGGGGTATTGTCCGCCCGATGCCGCTACGTTGTGTATGACTGACGTCACAACATTGTATTCGTCAACCGAAGCGCTAGAATCGAACTTTACAGCTATGGCCGTTCTAGACGCGAAACTCACTAAAATTCTTGCTGAAAAGTCGTCCGCAAGACGGTTTTCTGCGGGTGAGATCGTCTTTTCTGAAGGCGACGACGCTACATTTCTTCCTTTCGTTCGTTCGGGCCGGATCAAGATGGTCCGATATCCGGAACTCGGCAAGGAGATCATTGTTGGAACCTTTGGAGCCCATGAGGTGTTTGCCATCCCGCCGGCATTGGATGGCAAGAGTTTCCCGGCGACGGCTGTTGCGATGGAAGAGTCAGAACTCCTTTTTATGCCGAGCGCGGATTTTAGGGCGCTGATGGGCAGTTCGCAAGACTTTTCGGCGGTCATACTCGAACAGATGTGTGACATCCTGCGTCAGAAGGCCGACACGGTGCGCATTCTTGCGACGCCGTCGGCCGAACAGCGCATTGCAGGCGTTCTGATCTCGATCGTCGGCGAGATGGATGATCCGGGCCCTCGGCGGATCGACCACCGCCGACAGGACATCGCGGATATGGCCGGACTGACCATCGAGACGACGATCCGTTCTATCCGCCGCATGGCCGCACGTGAACTGTTTCGCATCGTGCATGGCAAGATCTATATTGACTCGCCCGAACCTCTCCGCCGTCTCGTCGAATAGTTCAAACATTATTTCGTTCGTATGAGGCAGGTCATATTCAGCCACGCCTGAGGGCGGCACAATGGCAATAGTCACCAAGGAGGACTTTTAATGCAAGATCTACATACAAAGACTGTTCGCGAGATCGCATTGGCGATGCCGATAACGACCCGCGTTTTTGAGGAATACAAGATAGATTACTGTTGCCATGGGCATACGAATTTCGAGGAGGCCTGCATTAGTAAGGGCCTCGACCCCAAAGCCGTGCTCGACAAGATCGACGGTGTCGTCGGCCAGCTTGGCAACCGCGAGCTCGATTGGCTCACCACCGCCGCACTCGCCGAGGTGATCGACTATATTGTCGATAAACACCATCACTATACCCGCGAAGAAATGACGCACCTGACGGCGCTCGCAAACAAGGTGGCGACGCGCCATGGCGACCATCTGCCGACGTTGCTTGAGCTAAAGGACACGTTTCAGGAGCTCTGCGACGAACTCGGGCCGCACATGATGAAGGAAGAACACGTGCTGTTCCCGTATATCGAAGAGATGGAATCACGGCGCGATAAGAACATGCCACCGACCTTCCCACCATTCGCGACGGTCCAGAATCCGGTCGGGATGATGATGATCGAACATGAAACGGCAGGCGAACTGCTCGAAAAGATGCGGAAGCTGACGGATGATTATACGCTGCCTGAATGGGCGTGCCCCAGCTTTACGGCACTCTATCATCGGATGGCTGAGCTCGAGGCAGACCTGCACCAGCACATCCATCTCGAAAACAATCTGCTGTTCCCGAAAGCCATCGAGATGGAGCAAGGCGTGCTCGCAGCGGCGGCATAATTGATGGCTGCGACCGCGACAATTGCAAAGATCGCCCCGACGCGCCGTGTGAGGTTGAGCCAGATCGTGCTGCCGACCGAGCACGGCTCGTGGGGTTTTCTTTTTGAACCGATCGTTGCGGGCTTAGCCGTCGCGTTTTCGGCGGCCGGTGTTTGGATCGCGGTCGCCGTGATCGGGGCGTTTCTGGCGCGCCGCCCACTGCAGGTATTGCTAACGGTCTGGCGGCGCGGCGATCCGAACATGATCGCTCCTGTTGCGGCAAATTTTCTCACGTCTTTCGCTGTTCTGATCGGCGGCGGCATCGTGGGGGCCGCGATATCAGCCGGTTGGCTGTGCCTGATACCATTGGCGGCGGTCTTGCCGCTGGCTCTCTTTCAACTCTGGTACGAGGCGGCACGGCCCGGCAGACAGCTACTTGCTGAGTTGTCGGGCGGCATCGTGATGGCAGCGACGGCGGCGTCAATGGCCCTTGCTGCCGGCAAGGGCTGGACCATAGCGGCTGGCCTGTGGTTCATTTTCGCCGCGCGCTTCCTACCGTCTGTCCTTTATGTTAGGAACAGGCTTGCACTCGATAAAGGTAAGCCGATGTTTTATGCCCTTCCGATCTTGAGCCATGTCGGAGCACTCGGCGTTGCTGCGGCGCTTGCGGGCTCGGGGATCATCCCGCTGCTGCCCGTCGCTATTTTTATGCTTCTATTCCTGCGGGCTGCGCTCGGGCTCTCACCGGCGCGGCGGCAGGTGAAGGCTATGTGGATAGGTGTCTGGGAAGTTATCTACTGCGCCCTGCTCGTCTCCGTAGTCATTGTTTCTTAC
>CAZMQR010000066.1:0-10322 GCA_964568325.1 uncultured Chloracidobacterium sp.
GCACCGTGCATCTATGGCGGTTTTACGCTGGTGCGATCATCCGATCCGCTCGATATCGTGCCGCTCGCGTTTCCTGAGCTATATGCGACGGTCATACATCCTCAGATCGAGATAAGAACGGCCGAGGCGCGTGCGATCTTGCCAAGCGAAGTTGCCCTGGCTGACGCCGTGCGAAATTGGAGCAATCTCGGCGGATTTATCGCGGGCCTCGCGTCAGGCGACCACGATCTGATCGGGCGTTCGATGGTTGATAGGATCGTCGAGCCGGCGCGCAGCTCGCTGATACCGCACTTTGATGATGTCAAATCGGCCTGTCTCGCCGCCGGTGCCATCGGCGGCGGCATCTCAGGCTCGGGCCCGTCGATGTTCATGCTAAGCCGCGACCGCGTGGCCGCAGAACAGGTTGCCGCGGCGATGAGGACCGCATATCTCACGACAGGGATCGACTTCAATACCTATGTCTCGCCGGTAAGCAATAGCGGCGTCCGGCTTGCCCCTTGAAAAGCCACCGGCAAATGCTGTTAGAATAGGAACCAAATGCTGACTCGCGAACTCGAAGAAACGCTAAACACGGCCGTGAAAGAGGCGGTCAGGCAGCAGCATGAGTTCGTCACGCTGGAGCATCTCCTCTTTGCCCTTCTGGAAGACGACGCCGCCCAACAGGTGTTGTTCAATTGCGGGGCCGACATGCAGGAGATAGGCCGGGCGTTGACAGAATACTTTGACAACGTCCTCGAAAAAATGCCGGCGGACGTCAAAACGTTGCCGGAACTCACGAGCACATTTCAATCGACGATAAACTACGCGGTGCTCCAGGCCGAAGGCAGCGGCCAAGCGGCCGTGGACGGCGGTAATATGCTCGCCGCATTATATCAGGCCGAACAGTGTTATGCCGTCTATCTGCTTCTACAGCAAGGCATTACGCGGCTCGACATCCTCAATTACATCTCGCACGGCATCTCAAAAGTTGACGCTGACGATCCATTTCCGTTTCCTGAGGACTTTGACGATGATGATGAGCTTGGCCCGAGCCCGGCAGAAAGGCGCAAGCCGCTTGAGAGTTTTACGGTCGAGCTTGTCGCGCGTGCCGCCGCCGGCGAGATCGACCCGATAGTCGGCCGCCTGGCCGAGATCGAACGGACGATACAGGTGCTGTGCCGCCGGAAGAAGAACAATCCGCTCTATGTCGGTGAGGCCGGCGTCGGCAAGACCGCGCTGGCCGAGGGCCTTGCACTGAAGATCAGCGAGGGCGACGTGCCCGAGGTGTTGAAAGACGCAAAGGTCTTCGCTCTCGACATGGGTGCCGTGCTTGCCGGGACGCGGTATCGAGGCGATTTTGAACAACGGTTCAAGGCGATCATCAGCGAGCTAAAGCAGCAGGAGAACGCCATTCTCTTCATCGACGAGATCCATACGATCGTCGGTGCCGGCGCTGTCTCGGGCGGTTCGATGGACGCATCGAACATATTGAAACCGGCGTTGGCTGCCGGCGAGCTTCGATGTATCGGGTCGACGACGCATGCCGAGTATAAGGCGGCGTTTGACCGCGACAGGGCGTTGGCCAGACGGTTTCAGCGGATCGATATCAATGAACCGACCGTCGAAGAGACGTATCACATCCTTCGCGGCCTGAAGAAATTCTACGAGCAACACCACGGCGTCAAGTACGGTAATGAAGCCCTCAGGACGGCGTCAGAACTGGCCGGTAAATACATCAACGACCGATTTTTGCCCGACAAGGCGATCGACGTCATCGATGAGGTCGGGGCGTCGGTCAAGCTGCTGCCTGAGAGCCGCCGGCCGAAGAAGGTGTCCGTCCAGATGGTCGAGAACACTATCGCGAGAATGGCGAAGATACCGCCGAAAACGGTAGTGGCAAATGAGAAAGAGCGGTTAAAGACGCTGCGTGAGGACATCAAGAAGGTCATTTTTGGCCAAGATGACGCGATAGATGCGATCGTCGATGCCATACAGATATCGCGTGCGGGGCTCGGCCACGAGACAAAGCCCGTCGGTTCGTTCCTTTTCTCAGGCTCAACGGGCGTAGGCAAGACCGAGATCTCGAAGCAGCTCGCGCATACGCTGGGCGTCGAGTTCATCCGCTTTGATATGAGCGAGTATGCCGAGCCGCATACCGTCTCGCGGCTCATCGGCGCACCGCCGGGCTATGTCGGATTTGACCAGGGCGGCCTGCTGACCGAAGCGATAATGCGGACGCCGCATGCCGTGCTTGTGCTCGACGAGATCGAAAAGGCTCACCCGAACCTGTTTAACTTGCTCCTGCAGGTGATGGACTCGGCCACGCTCACCGACAATAATGGCAAAAAGGCCGACTTTCGCAATGTCATTCTGATAATGACCACAAATGCCGGTGCACGCGAGTTGTCATCGGGCGGCGTCGGTTTTCGAAATTCGTCGGACACCAAAGGCAATGCCAAGGGCGTGATCGAACGAACGTTCACACCCGAATTCCGCAACCGGCTCGACGCGTGGGTAGCATTTAAGCCGCTCGATATCGACGTAATTAAACTGATCGTCGATAAATTCATCAACGAGCTCAACGGCCAGCTCGCTGAGAAGCGCGTCCTCGTCAGCCTCACAGACGACGCTCGCGAATGGCTCGCAAAAAACGGCTTTGACGCCCGATACGGCGCACGCCCAATGTCGCGGCTCATCCACGAGAAGATCAAGCAGCCACTCGCAAATGAGATCCTATTCGGAAAACTCGCGAATGGAGGCAGTGTCGAGGCGGACATGGTCGCTGACAACATTTCGATGGAATTCCAGGTCGGATAGAAAATACGGGCTAGAACGTTATCGGCTCCCAATTGCCCTGCCAGTCGAAGGTCTCAAGTCCCCCGAACCGTTTCTTGTAGTCATAAAACGATGGAGCGTCAAAGGCATAGCCCGGATAGTAGTAAGATTTCCCGGCCGCTATCGAATGTTCGATCACCTTTAGCATCGTGAAAATTCCCAAGCTACGTCGCGTTTCCTCGGGATCAAAGCAGCCGTAGATAGCCGACGTGCTAGTCTCACCAACGTCAAAATAGCTGATCGCCAGCAACTCGCCTGTAGGGCGTCGAACCGCAACATGCATGCACGGGGCCGGAACCCTGGCGGGATCATTAGACACGAAAACATGGATAGACGACGGCACGGAATGGGTGAATCTGCGCTTATGGCGTTCAAACAGGTCGTGGACCTCAGCAGCCACTGCGGCGGGTTCAAAGGCGACTGTGAGATCGCGATTGTTACGAAGGACCCGCTTCTGGCTGCGCGTCGGTCTAAATTCGTCGAGCCTGATCCTCAGCGGCATGACGCGAACCATCCGCTCCTGATGGAAAGAAAGGTTGTATCGATTAAACCGAGTGTTAAAGTGTCGCCAGCCGTCTGCCAGCAGGGCGTCCAGTTCGTCCGGCGTGACAGAGTCAAGGTGGCGATCTTCATGGATATAGTTGGGCTCGTTCCGCCGGGAATCCGGCCACTCACCGAACAGGTCAAAGAACGCCTGGTCAAATATCTCCTCAACGTCATAGTCCGGCATACCAATCGTAACCTTGTTCGGCCCAATAATCCCGAGGCCGTTCGCTTGTGAATTCGATCCTGCCAATGCGCTTTATCTGTTTGATGCCGTATTTGGTCGGGCTCGCGAGCCTGAGCGGCGCGCCATGCTCGGGCCGGAGCGGCCGGCCGTTCATCTCATACGCGAGCAGCGTTTGCGGATGCATCATGGCGGGCGTGTCCCAACCGACAAAATAACCGTCGTCCGGCGTTGCAAGCGACACATAAGGCTCGCGATTGTTTGGCGCGTAGCGTGTCGCAAAGTCCGAGAAGCGGACACCTGCAAAATGCGTGATCGTTGACCAGCCTTCGATACATTTGAACTCGATCACTATATCGGTGCGCGGCAATTGCCTGATCTCGTCAAGCGTCAGGCTGAGGTCATCCCTGCGGTCCGCAATGCCCCCGACGAGGAGTGTCCAAGCCGAGGGATCGAACTCGGCCTTGAGGCCGATATCTCCGTTGACTCGGGCGGCAGTTACATCGTCGCCGGAGAATTCCTTTGCAAGACGAGATGGGCTGTAAAATGTCTGCGCGACTCGTTCGTTAAACTCGAGCGTTGAGCGCAGCAGTTTGTACTTCGTCTCGTCCGACATCCAACGCCAGCCAAGAATGCCAAATGCCGTGGCGGTTCCACCGATCAGGAAGTTTCGCCTTGTGTATGCTGACATTCGTTTGCGTGCTTCGTCGGGCGACAGCGGTTCAGACAGAATGCGGCGTTCTTTGAGAATGTCAGCGGTGTTGTCACGCTCCGCTTTTGGCAGATAGCGAACTTCTTCGATCAGGATATCTTGCCTTTCGCTCACTCTGTTTCTGCCTCAACGATCTCGCGGCCCATGATCATCGATCGAAAATTTCGCCACCCGGCGATCGCGACCTGGATGACATGGACCACAAAAAAGAGCACGAACAATATCGTCAGCCAAAAATGCACCCAACGGGCCCACTCGTAGCCGCCAAGAACGGCTGTCAGCCAGGCAAGCTGCGTTGGCTTGTAGATCGCGAGACCGGACAGTATCGACAACATTCCCATCGCGATCACGCTTGAATACGCGATCCGTTGAGCGTCGTTGTACTTGCCCTGCGGCGGCTTGTCTTTGACGATATGAGCATCGTGCAGGGCCACGCGCGCGGCACGTTTGAACGATGAGGGAATTAGCAAAAGCGCTCGCCACTCGCCCGAAACGATCAGGTAGATGACATATGCCAGGCCGTTCGCGGCGAACAGCCACATGAAAAAGAAATGAAGCTGCAGGCCCTCGGCGAGACGATACGGGATGCCAAGAGCGTCATTGAACCACACAGGGAAAAAGTGGAATAGCTCGCAACTGCCGATCCAAACCGAGTAAACCGGATTGGCCCAGTAGACGAGCATTCCGCTCCAGATCATCATCGCGAGCAGGGGAAAGTTGATCCAATGCATCCACCGGATGGCAAGCGGGTGTTTTGTCTCAATTCTGGCCATCACCTTCGGAATAATTGAAAAGTGATATTTACTAAGGAACAAGTTCTATCACTTTTACCTTATCACTTATGACTTATTTCGAGGTTAGGCGGCCTTGAGATTCACCAGTTGATCTTGCCTTCCTGCGAGGTGTCGATCTGTGCGAGCTCGACGCCCTCGTTAAAGAGGAAGACCTTCATATTGTCGAAGAGAAATGTGTGCGAGTCGGGGTTAGATACGTCGAGGCCGTAATGATTGATAAGCTGCATCTGCTTGGTCTGCCATTCCTTCCAGCAGCCGGCACAGATCTCGTCAAATATACGCTGGCCCAGCTCATTGGGCATCGGTGCGAACTGCATCTGCTCGCCCTTTCCGCCGCAGCGGGTACATTCAAATTTGTCGCCAAAAATAGCCATATTGCATTTTCGATTTTAGATTTGCGATTTGCGATTGGCAAGAACGCTCACGTTGTGAAATCGCGTATGTCCTTGAACGGTTTTTCAGTATCGGTGAAATCCGGCCGGTAATAGTGCGACGCCGACTCGTATTCCTGCATAAAGCCTTCCTCGATGCCGAGCTCGGCTAGCAGCGAGACGGCCTCAAACCATTCACCTTCGGAGAGGCGGCGAGACAGGAGAATGTAGCGTTCGTCGGTCGCGGCCTTGTTTGTGGCGTAGTATTGGGCCATGAGTGAGATGGCCGTTCGAGGGCTTAGATTGTCCCGGATCCAAAGTAGGTTCTCGGCGATGCCAGCGATGTCGTTAGGCAGGACGAGCAGACGGATTAGCAGTCCTTGTTTGAGTAAACCTTCTTTATCGAAAACAAGTCCGTCGCCCATCTGCCGGTGCATCTCCTTGACAGCGGCACGGGCGTATTCTTTGTAATCGCGCACTTTTGAATACTGAAAGCCTGCGTCAGAATCGGCGTATTTCAGGTCGGGCAGATAGACATCGACAATGCCGTCGAGCAGTCTTAGGACCTCGACAGAGTCGTAGGCATTCGTGTTGTAAACGATCGGCAGCGTCAGTCCCTCGTGGGCGGCGATCAGGATCGCACGGGCCATTTGCGGAGCGAAATGCGTGGGCGAGACAAAGCCGATGTTGTGACAGCCGCGCTCCTGTAACTCAAGCATCATCTCGGCGAGGCGTTCGTGGGTGACCTCGTTCTTGCGCTGCTCACGCCAGGTTTGCGAGATCTGGTAATTCTGGCAATAGACGCAGCGGAGATTGCAGTTGCCGAAGAAGATGTTTCCGGCACCTTTTGTCCCGCTCAAACACGGTTCTTCGCCAAAGTGCGCGGTATAGCTTGAGACGATCGGGAGCCGGCCGGAATAGCACGCGGCGATCTCGTCGTTCAGACGGTCGTTGCCGCAATCTTTGGGGCAGACCGTGCAGGGGGCGAGCAGCGATTCGAGCCGTTCGACGCGCTGCTCGAACCTATTCTCCGCCAAGAGTGTCAGGTATCTTGCGTCCACTGATCCGTGCGGGCCTCATGCCTTTTGCCTTGCCTTTGTTTTTGTATTTAACGGCCACTTCACGCGGGGCAACCTCGCGGGCAAGCTCCCAGGTGAAATCCATCTCGGCATTTACGGTCGCCGTCGCCATCCGCGTTTCGCGAAGCATATAGATGCTGCCCCAAAAGAGGAACATAATGCCGATGATGCCTATCGGGATCGGCACCCATCGATACGTGCTAAAAAACGCCGCGACGGCTATCGTCACGCTCGTAAGGATAAAACAGCCAAGGCCGTAATAGAAGAGTTCCATTGCCCGCTGCAGGATGCGCGAGCGGCTCGTAACCTTGTCGAGCAGATCGACGATGACCTCGACGCGTTTGTCGTAGAGCGGCACGTCCTCTTTGTCCTCATGATAGATCAGTTCGCTCAATCGGTCCTCGAGAGCACGCACCCGGTCGATCACACGACCCAGCCGAGTCGACGTCGACAGCACCAGCGAACCCGTCGCTGAGATCAGCAACGCCGGCGTGACCATCGCGGTCAGAAACTCAATGGTTGAGTTAAGGGCGTCGGGATTGACGATGTCGCTCGCAAACATAAGACGATTCTGCCACAGAGTTCGCAGAGAACACAGGGAATGCCTGGCTTGCTTTCTCAGTGATCTCTGTGATCTCTGTGGCTCGCTCTTTCCACTTCGCGGCCCATGCGGCCCGTGACCATATACCACATCATTTTGTAATCAGATATGAATGACCAGAAGGGATGTTTGAAGGTTGCGGGTTTATTCTTCTCAACGACGAAATGCGCAAACCATGCGAACGCATAACCGACAACGAAGCACAGCGGGAAGTAATACCAAGTGCCTCGCCAGATAAACCACGCGAGCATCAGAAGGCCGAGCGACGTACCGATGAAGTGCAAGATGCGCGTCAGCGGCTTGCTGTGCTCCTGTAGGTAAAAATCCCAGAATTCTGCGTAGCTTTTCACGTTAGTAATTGACTCGCACGTAGTCGGCGATCCCCATCCCTATCAAGGCACAGACGAACTTGAGCCCGCCGCCGACAACCGAAAAGATCGGTACGGCAATAATTGCCGCGATAGCGCCCTTTAGTTCTTTTCTTATTAGGAAGCTAGTGAGAAAAAAGGCGCCGGCTCCCATCAGCACCGAGACCGCGACGCCTAGCACGACGTAGGCGATCAGCCCCGGTCGCGCGTCGCTGCCGCTGAATCCATTCATCAGGATCAGCAAAAAGAAAAACATCACCACGCCGATCGCGATGTTGATCAGCAGGGTCAGAATAAATGCCGTGATCTTCGCTCCCATACAATCGCTAGTCTGCGAACGCTACCGTTAGCTGCTTGAGACTCATCGAATCGCTTTGATCGAGCCGGTCAATGTCCGACCGGTTGACGTAGTTATAGAGAATGTCACGCTGCTGCGGCCGATAGCCGGCCTCGCGGATCTGGTAGCGGAGGTCGCGTTCGCATGCGGAGGTCGAGGCACCGGCGGCGGAGACTACGTTTTCCTCGATCATTATCGAGCCCATGTCGTCGGCACCGTAGCGAAGGGCGACCTGGCCGAGCTTTAGGCCTTGGGTCAGCCATGAGGCCTGGATGTGCTGGATGTTGTCGAGGAATAGCCGCGAGACGGCGAGCATTTGCAGGTAGTCGATGCCGGTCGGTTCCTCTGTGATCTTGCGGCCGAGAGCGGTGTTCTCGCGTTGGAATGTCCACGGAATAAAAGCAGTAAATCCTCCGGTCTCGTCCTGTAGGTCTCGAATCTTCTGCAAATGCGCGACGCGGTGCGAGATATCGTCTCCGATGCCAAACATCATCGTCGCCGTCGTGCGGAGTCCGACCTGATGGGCGGCACGCATCACGTCGAGCCATTCTTGGGACGTGCATTTTGTCGAGACGCGTTTTCGCACCTCGTCATCGAGTATCTCGGCACCGCCGCCGGGCATTGAGTTGAGCCCCGCGTCCTTTAGCCGCTGCATTATCGTCACGTAATCGAGGCCCGAAATGAGATGAATGTTGTGGATCTCCGGCGGCGAGAAGCAGTGAAGCTGAAACTTGGGATATTTAGCGTGCAGCGTCGAGAGCAGTTCCTGGTACCACTCGATATTAAGGTCGGGATGTAGCCCGCCCTGCATCAGCACGCCTGTTCCGCCGAGCACGATCGTCTCGTCGATCCGCTTGCAGATCTCGTCGATCGAGTGGACGTATGTGTCGGGTTTGCCCGGCCGCCGATAGAACGCGCAGAACGTGCAGACGACGTTGCAAACGTTGGTGTAATTGATGTTACGGTCGATGATGTAAGTTACGGTATCGCCGGGATTCTTTCGCTGCCGAACCTCATCGGCAGCGACACCGATGCGGGCGATATCGCGCGATTCGAGTAGCTCGGTGCATTCGGCGGTTGACAATCGTTCACCTGAAAGAACTTTGTCGAGAACTGGTTGAATAGGTGCTTTCACGTACGCCTTAATTCTATCAAAGTAGAATGAAATTCCTGATCGCAAGGAATTCTGATAAAAATAGCTGTGAGCTAATAGCTACATTTTATGGCCAACGCCGTTAAGTTCAAGACCGAGCTCAGCAAGCTAGCGGCCGAGTACGGCTGGCATTTCATCGTTGTAAAAAAGAAGATCGCCGAGAGTTTCCCATCCGACGGGAGATCGCGACGTGTGGTCTGCACGCTGAACGGCGAAGTTTCATTTCAAGCCGGACTGATGCATTACCACGGTGATTTCTTTATCACGGTCAATAAGCCGACGCGAGTCAAGCTCGGGCTTGAAGCCGGGGACAAGGTCGATGTCGAACTAAAGGCCGATGAGAGCAAGTACGGCATACCGATGCCTGAGGAGTTTCGAGAGGTGCTGGATCAGGATGGGGAGGGCGACCGTCTCTTTCACGCCCTGACGGCCGGCAAGCAGCGGAGCCTGCTCTACTACATCGGCAAGGTCAAGGATATCGACAAGCGGATCCATTACGCGCTTATCGTCATCGAACATCTCAAGAACAACGACGGAAAAGTTGACGGCGATAAGCTGTATAAGGAACTCAAACGGCCGCTTTCCGAGTTTTAGACGAATTGCAGCGGCCTGTTCTCAGCGATGAGGCCGTGCTTTGCGGCTAGTTCGAAGTATAGCTTTAGGCCGTCCATCATCGATCTGTCCGGTGAATAGACGATATTATCGGTAAGGTAGGCTGCGATATCAGCCGGCGACAGCCCGATTTGCGCTGCATAATTAGCCGCGATCTGAGGAACATGGGACAGGCCCTCGTCACGAGCACCGGCGAGGTCGATAGCACAGCTTTCACGACGGGTCATCCACATTGCAAAGACAAATCCGAGTCCCGTGTGCCGATGCCATACCTCGGCCAGGTCAAAGATTGAAATGTCGTCAGACGCGGTGACCGCAAGGGCCGGATCGCCGATGAGCAAAGCTGCGTCGGCATCCGCCAGCATGGCGGAGAGGTCAGGAGCGGCGTCACGCCATTCGGGCTCAATGCTGTAAAACTCGCGAAACAGTATCTTTGTCAATACGACCGATGTCATGGACGAGTGGTCGAGGGCCAAAGATCTCACATCCGCAAGGCCGCATCCATTCGTAACAAGGCACACGCTGCGGACTCGCTGTCTGGATCCGACACAGACATCAGGGATAACGCGGATGCCTTCTATGGTCTGCGCACAGATGACCGGCACAAGGGCTACATCGACGCGATCCTGATGCAAGAGCTCGGCCGAGCGCGACGGTGCGTTGTCGAGAATAAGTTCGGCCTTACCATGATTCGCCCCGTAGAGAAACGACCACACGAGCGGTGCGGTATTCGAATAGGCCGATGCTGATATGC
>CAZMQR010000067.1:0-10225 GCA_964568325.1 uncultured Chloracidobacterium sp.
ATATGAATATCTCAAATGAGGTTACCTTCGTTGCCGCCGATGAGAAGCGGCAGATCATTCCGTGGGTGCAGATGAAGGATGCGACGGGCCGCATTGTGGAGTACAAAGCAAAGGATTCGGCAATGTCAGCCGGTGAGATCGCAAGTGCTCCGAAACGGACGATGGATTGCATCGATTGTCATAACCGGCCGGCCCACATTTACCTATCGCCGAGCGAGGTTATTGATCGCTCCCTGGAAGCAGGACGCCTCGATCAGCAGCTTCCCTACATAAAGGCACGGGCCGTTGAGGTCCTCGCGACACCTTACGAAACGAATGAGCAGGCGGTAGAAAATATTTTCCACCACCTCGATGAGTATTATCGTAATACCTATCCTGACATCTATTCCAAACGTTTGGCGTCGATACGCTCAGCGGTGGCTGAAGTGCAGCAGATCTATCGGACGTATTTCTTCCCCGAGATGAAGACCGACTGGCGCGCCCATCCGAATAACATCGGGCATTACAATGCCCAGGGATGTTTTCGCTGCCATGACGGGCAGCACTTCTCAAATGACGGACAAGTGATCCGAAACGAATGTTCGGTCTGCCATACGACGGTCGCCCAGACCTTCAATGGTGCAACCGTCAACCCACCGGACGGCCTATTCCGGCACCCCGTGGATCTTGGCGATACGAATACATGGCAATGCGCATCATGCCACCGAGGCGACCGGCCGTTTAGTCACCCAATGAATCTTGGTGATATCTCCAAATTCCAGTGTGCCGAATGCCACAAGGAGCCTCTTCAGATCGGAAACAAGTGAAAAAAAGCCGGCGACCCGAGAGCCGCCGGACGGCGAGACGGATTTTCTGCTATCGGTCTAAGGCACGAGAGCCGAAATAGACCTTGATCGATGTATAGGGCAGGTGTGCCCGATAGTTCTGCACAGGTGTTTGAACGTCCTTAAAGTTGTAGTACTGATAACCGATATTCCAGTCGATCCTGTCGTTAAGGCGAATGGCGGCCCTGATCTCAGGCGTATCAAATCGCATCGGATATGAGGTAATGACCTGCTCGATCACCGAGGATGCTCTTGATCCCTGGCCGAGGTCGCGGTTTACACGGTAGGCACCGAAAATGGACAGCCTGGAAGAGACCCTGGCCGTCATTTCTGCAAATCCATAATGATCTCGAACGAAGAACTGGCTAAAGCCCTGTCGCAGCACGTTGGTCACAGGGACGATGATAGGCGTGTAGCTCGTGAGATATCTGTAGTTATATCCGCCGCTAAAGCCAAACCTGCTATTCGGCGTCCAGTCGAGCGTTCCCGAAAAGTTCCTATGCCTGATACGCGTGACAAGATCGACTGTCGGGGCCACGATATTGAATGTAGGATTCGTGTTGTCCTTGGTCATCGCGGATACGTTGATAGTGAAGTCATCAAGTGTCCACCGGCTCCGGGCCCGAAAGTTTGTATAGTGGTAATTCTCAACACGGGTGAAGACGTTATCGGCCGACCCCTTCTCCACATCAGCAAAGATCACCCAGTTCTTGATGGGCTTGATCTTCACTCCGCCTATGCCGGCGTGCGTCGTGTTGTGTTCCTCAAAGTCGATCAGGAAAGGATTTGTCGGCGATGGGGCGGAGGTCAGAACATTGTCAACGCCGGCACCCTCGACGTTTCGCTTCGTATACCGGTAGCCCACGTGGAACCCGAGTCGGTTTGAAAACTGATAGTCAAACTCGGCCGTGTTGGTCAGCCGCCGATAATGCTTCAGTCGGTAGCCCGTTGAACGCGTCACCACCGTCGCGAGAGGATTTCCCGCGGCATTTCTACGGTAGAACGCCTCTTCAAAGTCCTCGTCGCCGCTGATCGAAAAGCGGTCGAAAGTTGTCGTATTTGAGACCCGCGCCGCGTCGGTGATCATGAACGTAAATCCGACGTCGGAGCGAAACTGGATCCGCTTTGTCTTGGCGAATATCGCAAACCGATCAAGATCGACAAAATTATTGCTCTGGTCTCGGCCGGTTATCCTCTCGATCATCTCCATCTTGGAGCGACTAACCGAATAGATCGCGCGAGCTGTAACATCGAACCTCTTGGCAAACGTCCGATGGAGCCGGGCATTTGTGTACGATACATTGCCATTCGTCGGAAAAATGCGGCTGAACGTAGCGAGGGCCGAAGTATTCGCCGGGTTATTGCCCGGAGTCGGTGCGATCAGGCTGAATTTCGAGAGATCGCCAAAATCCCTAAAGCCTTGAGTAACGCCCCAGTTGAAGCCCGCCAACGTCCCCTCGGCCCCGAACCGATAGTCGTTACTTCGGATCTTCGCAAAGGTGTCAATCGGAAATTCGTCTCCGTATGCACGGGTAGTATAAACCCCCGGGCCGCGACTCAACCCATAAGACGTCCCAAAGAGAAACCGAAATGTCTCACTCTGCGGAAAAAGTGTGATCTCCAGATCGGCCATTGTCCGCCGAGTATTCTGAGTGTGTTCGTTCAGTACGTGATTCGCCAGGTCATTGAAGTACTGGATGCGGCGGACTGTAAAATCGGCTTTGTAAACGCCAAATTTGTCGAGCTTTATCCGTGTGAGCCCGGTGGGGTCGGCACCCCAGCCGCTGACCGAGACAAGCATAGAATCGAAAGGCTTCCCTTTCGAGTTTTCGGTCTCCAGCAATAAGTTGCTATCAAAGACCCGAAAGCCGGACTTGTAGTTCAGGTCGCTCCGAAACTTACTCTCGCTGCCGTCCAGATCCTTTCCTCTAAACCCAAATTCGCTCGATGAGGTCACCTTGTAGCCGGCAAAGCTCACGTCCGTCCCGGACGGAGCCGGGCTTGGCGACTGTGCAACGATAGCCCCGGCCACCGTGAACAACGTCCAAGCCGCCACAATGAAATGCCGAAGGAGACTATCCTCTAAGATCCCGTAAACATGTGTCCTTTTCATCTCACCTGACCTCCATTACCTGAAGAATGCCTTGTGGGCGTTTGAGCCGTGTATCGCCGCATGACAGACCGTACAATCCTTCCACCGCACGTTGGCCTGATCGTGGAAAGACGGCGTGCCAGGTACCACCTGGGCAGTGATCGTGCTGTGACACTCCATGCACAGTTGGCGGGCCGAACTTCGGTTGAGAAGCTTTGGATTGCTTGTGCCGTGCGGCGTGTGGCAGGCCATGCATCCTTCGGTCTTTAATGGCGCATGCTCGAAAACGAACGGCCCTTGCCGGTTTGAATGGCAGCCAATGCAGGATATGTCGGCGCCGACGGCGAGCTTTGTCTGTTTTCCTTCAAAGCCGCCGTGGGCGTTGTGGCAGCTGCTGCAGTTCATCGCGCCCTCCAACACTTTGTGATGGAAGGGTTTAGTGAATTGAGCCTTCGTCTCGGTGTGACAGGCAAGGCAGAGCTGCGGCTCGTTCTGTCGCAGCATTGCGGTATTCGCCACGCCGGGATTCTGGTTTGTCGCCTGCCCAACTAATGCGATCGAACCGGGACGCGAGTCCGGCATAGGCGAACCGTGGGAACTATGGCAATCGGTGCACCCAACATCGGCTCTCCAGTGTTCGCCGCGGCGATAATTATTATGCGCCTCCTTGCCGGCATGGCAGGCAAGGCATGTCTCGGAGATCTGTTTCGAGTTCTTGTTTCTGAAGGAGATTATCCCCTTTGGGTTGGTTGCATCCTCAAGGTGGAGGCGCCCCGGCCCGTGGCACGATTCGCAACCCTGTGCCTTATTCTTCCAACTCGCGATCTCCCCCAGTTTGGCATGCTTTGTGGGCGTGAAACCCTTGGATTGGTCCTCGTGGCACGCCTGGCAAGCCTCACTTCCGACATAATCGTCGGGGCCGGCACCTGGTGGAAGAGTAACTTCCTCCACGGCCGAACTGGCTGCATCGCCCCTTTCAAGGCCGTGCATCGCCCAGACCAAAAAAAGGAGCGAGAACAGCACTAGAAGGACAAGCTTGATACTCTTGTTTGAAGCTACCATATAGCCTCCTCAATCTAATTTTGTAAATCGAACTACGCGTCAGTCTAGCCTGATCTTTCGTGGTCTGTCTGTGAGCAGAATCACAGCGTGGCCGCGACATCAAGTCGCACCGGAGCCTGGCTTTGCGATGGCTGCCAGCCTCGCTCTGTTGTGGATCACAAGAGAATGCCCTCTGAGCGTCGCTACATTACTTTCTCTGAACCGCTTGAGAGCTCGCGTGATCGTCTCGCGAGAAACGCCAAGAGTTTCGCCGAGCACCTCATGAGTGAGCCCCTGTTGCAGACTGAGGGGCGCAGTGTCCTCGTCGCGCATCTCATCGAGATCCAGTAACAGACGGGCAAGCTTGTTCGCTACGGTATCGGAGGCGGCAAGAGAGCAGATGCGCTTGACCGCGTTCTGATAGTTATGGCTAAGCTGCCGTATCGCGTTCATGGCCGCGTCAGGATGCTCTATCAGAAACTGCCTGAGCTCCTCACGAGCGATGAAGTTCACCTGACACGTCTCAAGAGCCTCGGCGGTGACCTCGTATTCGCCGTTAGAAATTGCTGAGCTCAAGCCGAGCAACTGGCCGGCTGTCGCAGTTCCGAAGCTCACGATCCGCCCGTCCGCGGATGAGTTCCATAATTTTAGGCGTCCCTCACATAGGATAAAGGCGCCCTCAGCGTGCTGCCCCTGAACAAAGAGTATCGTTCCGGCCGGACAAGACCGCCTGAATCTCAGGTCATCGAGGGCGGCAAGATCCTGACTCCGGAGCTCACAAAATGTCTCTTTCTGGCTGACACTGCAGAGTCTGCAGTCTGCTACTGTGTGTCCATTCCCCGTTGTGTCCATATTGCCCCCATGCATTCCGAAGCTATTCAGTGCAATTGGCGTTCCTCACCACGTCGAGCGAAAAGTCATAAGATACAGCGAAAAGTTCCAATGCCGTAGAGTGGAATGGCCTAAATTGCGGTAAATATTCAGGTCAATGCGAAGAAGTTCGCGCTTTCGGTTATGCCTGAGCACTGTCAAGGCCTGCGGCCAATACGCTACCGAGACGCTCCTCCAGGAGTTTTGCGGAAACGGTCAGGAAATCGTGGGCGGTAATCAGGCCGACGAGTCGTCCGTCACGGATTACGGGCAAGCAGCCGATTTTTTGTACGCGCATTAGCTCCAGAGCGGTAAGGGTGGGAGTTTCAGGTTCGACGGTCACCAGGTCGGTGGTCATTATCTCCCCGACCGATATCGGGCGAGTGCCGTCAAAATGTCCAGATGCCATTAGCCTGATAAGGTCCCGATGCGAAACAATACCAAGGAGCCTGCCTGCATCGTCCTCAACGGGAACATGGCGGACGTGCCGCCAATGCATAAGGCTGGCCGCCAGGTCCAAGATGTCCTCGGGCCTTACTGTAAAAAGGTCAACGGCCATGAACTGTTCGACAGTTTTATAATTATCTATCCACTCAGAGTTTGCCGGTATCGAAGCCAATGGCCATTCGTGCACGGGGCTGCCGCCTTCCTGGAGACATTTCATTGCTTTTGTGAGCGTTCGCATTCGAACATTGGGTTTTGCGCGCGGATCCATGTTACCGACCGAGTCCAACATCCATCGGGCCCCGGTCATTTCTACCGCGACGCGCCGCTCGATGATATCAAGATACCTTGCCTGATCATCGGCGTCGATCCCTGCCCGCTCAAGGCCCCTGTGAGCTCGAGGGAGCAACTCCTCAAGAATAATGCGTCCTACTCTTCGACTTTGCCCGTCAAAACCGCGGATCTGGCCATTCAGGCCATAACGCGCGGCGTTAAAGAAATTACTCTTCGCATCATCGAATGCCATGACCTTAGCAATGTCACCGAACTCCTCAGGAAGCTCGACCATCAACCCGAGAAAGAAAGCGGCATTCGCCATTTCGTCAAGGATCGATGGGCCGGCAGGCAGGTAGCGAGCTTCGATCCGAAGGCTTGGTTTTCCTTCGATGATGCCGTAGCATGGACGGTTCCAGCGCCAGATTGTTCCATTATGCAGCCGCCATGCCGCAAGATCGGGAATCCCTCCATGGGCAAGCGTTGCGAGTGAGTCTTGCTCGATATGCTGGGTCAGTAGGATTCTGAAGCGGACGGCATCCTCGCGCAGGATATCGATGATCGAGCCATCGACCCACCTATCACCGAAATTTACCCGGGGCGGCTGATTGCGCTGTTTGAGTGCCGGCGAGCGGGTATCCGTCGCGTGCTGGAATAGGGCGAGCCTGGTTTCGTGCCACAGGCGGTGATTGAGTAGCAGCGGCGAATTTACAGCGGAAGCCAAGACCGGGGCCGCGATCGCCTGTGCCCAATTGTAATAGCGGACAAAGTCGTTTGCACTGAGTTGTAAATGGACCTGGAAACTCGTATTCGCAAACTCGGTGAATGTGTCCTGAAGCGTTAACTGAAGCTCGTCGAGCCCCTTGATCTGTATTACGCGGTTCTCACCATGGAGTTTTGTTACGACGCGGTCGATCTCGTTATAACGCGGCAGCGGTGTTAGATTGTCGCGGGTCAGGTCCGATGGCTGTATCGTTGGCAGGATGCCTGCGAGCACCATGCTTGCGTTAGAGCGGGAGGCCGCCATTCTGACCGTAGCGGCGAGTTCGTCGAGTTCCGCCTCCATTGCACGGAGACAATTCCCTGTGAAGATGCGCGGTGTCAGGTTTGCCTCGAGATTGAACTTTCCGATCTCGGTTGTAAGCCTGGCATCCCCGGCGTCTTTGATCACGTCCAAAGCAACGCCCGCTGGATGCATAGCCTCGTCCACAAGGAACATCTCCTGCTCGGCCCCGATCCGACGAACGTCGTCGAACGCATTGGCGTCGAGCATTAGTTGAAAGGCATGGAGGTCGTTGAGGACAGCGAGGGTAAATGCCCTCATCTGATCGTCGTCGTATCCTGCCCTGATCTGTTTCTCGCCCATAAAGCTATCCAACGAAGGGGCTCTTCGAGTCGTGCCGGCGGCGGCTGACGATCAACTGATCGCTGTGCCAACGGCGCTTTCTGAATCCAAGGAGGTGAAATATCTGCAGCGGGAACCAACGCGCAACGCGCGTGTTTACCTCAAGCGTATATGAGTCGCCTTCTTGCCTTTTCACACCGGGAAGCAGCGGCAGGACCTCGGCCACCCGGAGCTGCCGTAACAGGCCAGAGAGCCATAGCCAGAACGCCCTCACTCTCCTCACAAGAAAGTAGCCGTCCTCACCTTGCTTCTGATACAAGGGCATCAGAACGGAGCCTGCTTCCGGAGGCTCGATCGGGCCATCGCGATCGGTGGCAATTATCTCGTGGCGTCGGATCGGGTCGAAATTTCTGAAGCCCGACCGCATCTCGAACTCGTCATCCGGCGTAACGGGATGCCGATAACGAACTTCATAGATCTCACGGCCGCCGGCATTGCTTTCAAGCAACGTTCTAAAATAGTGGCTTTGAGCGGCCTTGGCCGGAAGTATTCCGGTATTTTCCAGCGCCAGCATCGTTAGAGCTTCGTGGTTATCAACGGTTCCGGCTGCGGAATGCTGCCCGCCCTCAAAGCCAAATGTCACCGCTCCGAGGCCATTGAGGAACTCAAGCATCGTCCCATCCAGTTGTTCTTCGATGCCTAACACGATGGTGACCGGAAACTTAAGGGCGAACGAGCGGTTACGCAGCGTATCGCCAATGGTTGCAAACGGCCGTCCTCCTGCCGAGGTCGAATGCAGGTCAAGAACATAGACCTCATCTTGTGCGGTAACGAGAATGTGGTCCAGTATCGCCTGCAATTCAGCGAGCTCTGTGTTCTCTGCCGGCGCCGATGACTGAGTGGTCGCGGCTTTTGATAAGTTTACAGGCGTCCAGGTACGATTCAGGTCAGCGTCGATATAGCGGACACGGGCCGAGAGAGCCCGTGTATTGCCGGCGAGTAAGTACACCCGCCCATTCAACCCCTGATCTAGGCCTTCCAAGCGCATCGCGACCCGCTGCAATGCCTCGACACCGGCACGCTCGTTTCCGTGGAGGCCGCCGACAACGATGAGCGTTGGTCCTGCAGAGTTACCCGCGAACGCACCGATCAGGTGTTGTCCATCGATCGTCTTCCGCATAGGGTCAGGCGACTCCTGATGTCCGACGTCGTTCGCTGGTTCACTTCGCATCGTCGTTTTCACGGTTTGTAACAGCAAACCTTATGCCGAATCGCGCCTGTGCATTTTCGAATTCGATCGGTGCCTTGCGCACAAAATCACGCCAAAATAATAAGAAATTTCCGCCACCTGTGCGAAATACTTCGCACTTTTGCTTACGAAAAGCACATTTTTCCAGCGATATTGCTGGCATACCGTTTGCACGCACGACCGGTCGTGATGCTTCTTTCGGCTGAGGCGGCCTAACTCGCAATAATGCGGATCTTACTTTGTTACAACGGTTCGGAAACATCGAAGGCTGCGCTCATCGGAGTCCGCAAGACGGGGTTGGCTGAGAAAGATGCGGTAATTGTGATCTACGTCACTGACGTTTGCTCATCTTCCCGTCAAGATGAAGAAGCGAAAGTCCTGGTTGAGAGTGCGGCGGCCGAGTTGCGACACGGATTTCCCGGATCGGAAGTTGTGGGTCGAACGGCGGTCGGCTCGGTCGCCGACGAAATTGTTGCTGCCGCCAGTGCTTTCGATATTGACATGATAGTGATCGGCGGGCGAGTTGACCGTGTCGTTAACTCACCATCGACACTCGGAAAGAACGCTCAACGCATTCTGAGTGAGGCGGAGTGTACCGTTCGGATCGTGCGAGCCCCGGATCGTGCGAGTGACGATGCCGAGCGTCTGCTCGTAGCATTTGACGGGTCGGTGGGCTCCGTTAACGCGGTCAACTGTATCGTCGAGCGAAGATGGAATACTCCGGCGATAGTGCGGCTGCTGGCGGTCGCAGATAGTTCGGTTCTCGGTTCGATCGGCCGATTTATGCCGCAGATGCGCGATGTAGCTGTTAAAGAGCAGTTTGCCGAGCAATGGGCCGAAACGCTCGCTTCCGCATCACTTAGCCGGCTTCGTACGGCCGGCATTGAGTCCAGTGTCTGTGTTCGGTTTGGGGATCCGCGGGCCGAGATCATACGCGAAGCCGCTGATTGGAATGCCGACACAATATTTCTCGGGCCGCACGCACGGTCGGGATCAGCCGAGAGATTGCTTATGGGCAGTGTCTCGACGGCAGTAGCGACCGGTGCACATTGTTCAGTAGAGATTGTCCGCAGCTAGAACGTTCCCCATGCGGACATAATGCGAATAGCACGCCTTGCCCCTCCGCATTACGTGCTATTCGCCTTTTTGCGCACTATTTAACGCAATGCTGCGTTCAGACCGTCTAGAGCAACTGCACCGGGACAAAGCACCTCCTGAGAAAGCGCATTGAGCGGCAGATCGGAGGTATTAAGGAGCGAATGCAAGTCGCTCGAGTCTTCATCGATAAAGAGCAATCCAGTCAGTATCTCGCCCTTTGCCTTGGCTGTGTGAACGGCGTTGATGGCCGAGAGCCGGTCCATCGGGTCCCAGTCTTTTGCGAGCTTGTGGAGGTGGAGCGTCGAGCCGTCGTGCATCTCAAGCTCCTTGATCGAGCCGGCCTCGTACGTCGTCAATATCTCCTTAGCGATCGGTACAAAATCGACGGTCGAGGTAGTTTCCATATGCTCCCGCACATAGTCATATGACTTCGTCGAGCCCGGGTTATTGTTAAATGTCACGCATGGCGAGATCACGTTCAATAGGGCAAAACCGTTGTGCTTCATCGCCGCTTTGAGCAGCGGGACAAGCTGTTCCTTATCGCCGGAAAAACTCTGTGCGACAAAGGTCGCCCCAAGCTCCATCGCGAGCGATGCGAGATCGATCGCTTCGAATAGATTCACGCTTCCCGTTTTCGATTTCGAACCGGCATCGGCGGTTGCGGAGTCTTGTCCCTTGGTAAGGCCGTAGCAGCCGTTGTTCATCACGAGATAAACCATGTTCAGGTTTCGCCTGACGACGTGAACAAATTGCCCCATCCCGATCGACGCCGTGTCGCCGTCGCCCGAAACGCCAAAGTAGATCAGGTCGCGATTCGCTAAGTTCGCACCGGTCGCCACGCTCGGCATTCGCCCGTGCACCGAATTGAACCCGTGCGAGTTCGCCAAAAAATACGCCGGCGATTTTGACGAACACCCAATACCCGAAAGCTTCGCCACCTTATGCGGCTCGATGTTCAACTGCCAACACGCCTCGACGATCGCGGCATT
>CAZMQR010000068.1:0-10172 GCA_964568325.1 uncultured Chloracidobacterium sp.
TATTGGACGACCGACACGCTGTCGCATCCCTGGCGGGCGAGATTCTGCTTGAGGAACTGAATGCGTGAGCGATGCAATTCTCCCGCAACGATCATGCCGCCCGTCGCCTTCGCAGCGATGAGGCCGGTCTTTCCGCCCGGGGCAGCACAAACATCAAGCACCCGGCCTCTATGGGGCACATCGACCGCATGCGCTACCATCTGCGATGCCTCGTCCTGAAAGTAGATGGAGCCCTGCGAATAGTGTGCGCGAAGTTCTTGGGAAACCTTAGGTGCGATCAGACAGCCATTCACATATTCCGAGGGACGCCCGAGGTTGGCGATCGACTCAACGTCGAACTCTTTTCCGGTAAGGCGAAATGCAGTCGTACACGGTATATTATTCGCCGCTGCTATCGCTGCTGCCTCTGTCTCTCCGAACTGATCGATCCATCTCTCCACCAGCCAGAGCGGATGCGATGTTTCCACGACAATACGGTCGAGTTCATCCTCGGGCTGCACGAGTGGGGTTTCGGCGATAGCCCGGCGAAGGGCGGCGTTTACCAGCCCCGTGGCCGACGTCTTTTTCGCACGTCGAACGAGATCCACGCTTTCGCTGACGGCTGCGTGCGGTGGAATCTTATCGAGAAAGCCCAGTTGATACAGTCCAAGGCGCAAGGCGAGGCGGACAGCGAGGTCGAGTTTCTTATTTCCGATCAGCAGGCCAATCGCTCGGTCGAGCCAGATCTGCCGACGCAGGACGCCCAATACGAGTTCATGGCAGAGAGAACCGTCTGCCGCCGAAAGCCCGGCCTCATATTCGGGCAGCAGCACAGATGAATATGCCGCCTCGGCCTCGATCCGCTTCAGGATATCGAAGGCCGCAATGCGGGCCACCGATATCCTCATCTTGTCGCCTTTCGCCGCTGCGAGTGGTCTGGCTGCCTGCCCTTGTTAAGCGATTTGTCCACCGAGATGCGCTCGTCAAAGACGAAGCACTCTCCGCTCCAAAGCGATTCTTCCGGCGGAACTGTTTCCAGATAGTTAAGGATGCCGCCGTCAAGCTGATAGACCTCACTAAAACCGAGCCCCTTCATGTAAGGCACGAATTTCTCACATCTGATGCCGCCGGTACAGAACATAGCAACACGTTTGTGCCGATCGGGGCTGAGATTGCCCGCTACGAACTGCGGGAGTTCGCTAAACTTTGCAGTGTCGGGGTTTATGGCCCCTTCAAAAGTGCCGGTGGCGTATTCATAGCGGTTTCGCGCATCGAGGACCACTGTTTCCGGGTCTGAGATCAGGGCATTCCAGTCCTTGGCTGAGACATGTGTCCCGGCACCCAGAGAAATGTCAACGGGCTGCTTCAGCGTAACGATCTCCGGTTTGATCTTAATGTCGATCCTCCGAAAAGGAGCAGTATCGTGAAATGAGGTTTTGAACTTGATATCCGTTCTTAATACTACTCCGGCTCGTTCAATAAACTGCACGATGTTCTTCGGGAGGCCGCACACCATGCCGTTATAGCCTTCGTCGGCCAGTATTATCGTGCCGCGAACGTCGAGTTCTAGAAACAGCTGCCGCAATTCTTCCCTAAGGTCTGCCAAGGGCCCGACGGCTGCCAGTGGCTTAAATTCGTAGAACGCGATTATTTCGACTTGTTCCATCATTGTTAACCAAATATCTCGCCCACCTCAGCCTTGGCACCATTCAAGAAATCCCGCGCCGACATCCGACGCTTTCCTTCCGGCTGAAGTTCGATCACCTGAAGCAAAGTGCCCCGGCCGCAAGCGATGGCCAGTGTGTTTCCCGCGGCTTCGATCACTTCGCCCGGCCGTCCGTCCTTCCCGTTTACCTGAATTGCCTTCCATATCGTCAACCGGCTACCCCGGTGTGTACTAAACGCGGTCGGGAAAGGCTGAAAACCCCGCACGCGGTTCGCGATCTCAACTGCGGTCATCGACCAGTCGATCAAACCGTCACTCTTCTTCATGATCGGAGCGAGGGATGCACCCGCTTCGTTCTGTGGAACGCGCACGAGATCGTCGATCCGATCGAGCGTCTCCGAAAGTAGGTCGGCCCCTAAAAGCGAAAGACGCCCCATCAGCTCTACGGCCGTTTCATCATCGCCGATCGGCGTCGGTCGCTGTAACAAGATCGGCCCGGTGTCAAGTCCCGCATCCATCTGCATTGTCGTAACGCCGGTCTCTTTCTCGCCATTGACGATGGCCCAATTAACAGGAGCCGCTCCCCGGTTTTTGGGAAGTAGTGAAAAGTGGAGATTTATGGCACCATTTCGGAATGCATTGAGAAAAAGCTCCGGCAGGATCCGGCCGTAAGCAACCACGACGGCCGCATCTGCGTCATGTGAGCAAAATATTTCGGCAGCTTCGTTCGTTCTGATTCGCTCCGGCTGATGGACATCAAGGCCGCGCTCGAACGAAAGTGTCTTAACCGGTGAACTTGTGACCTTGTTGCCGCGCCCTGCAGGCCGGTCGGGTTGCGTATAAACCGCAATTACATCATGGCCGTCCGTTAGCAGTCGCTCCAGCGATACTGCAGCCGCGGCCGGTGTCCCCATGAAAACGATCTTCATCCGTTAAGTGCTTTGATGGGTTAACTCCGCCGGCCGAGGCGAAGGGCGTCGGCCATCACGTAGAATATCCAATTCTGCTCCATCGATCCGCGGATCAGATGTGCGTTGACACCGATCGCAAAGATCGAAACGTCGTCGCCGCTGTGCGACTCGCTCAGCTTTGGGATCATCGCCTCCTGAAGATAATCAGGAGCGTAAACATCGACATTTGACAGATCCCATCGGCCGCCCGGAAACGGCTTGAAGCTCTTCGGCTCACTGCAGCAACGCTTTGGCCCTTCCGGTTGGTCGTTTGAAGCCCCAAGATAACCGCGGCCGTTCACGTAGCCAAGCGTCGTAAACGGCAGACCGAGCAGGTCCTTGGCGTATGCAGGCTTAAGATTGCCCTTACCGTCATTCTCGCGAACAAGCCCGAGGATATTGTTGCCGCGAACAGGATAGCCCTGTATGAACAGCGTATGGCTATGATCGGCCGTAACGATGATGAGTGTCTCGTCGAGGTTTACCATTTCTTTGGCAGCGCGGACGGCATTTGAGAACTCGACCGTTTCGCTGAGCGCACGATAAGCGTTGCCGTTATGGTTCGAGTGGTCGATGCGGCCGCCCTCGACCATCAGGACATAGCCCTTTTTGTTTTGCGAGAGTATCTGGATCGATTTACGCGTCATCTCGGTCAGCGACGGTTCACCCGCCAGATCATTGCCCCGGTCGTGCTCAAACTGCATATGCGAACGTTCGAAAAGCCCCAGCAGATGCTTCGTTCCCTTGACGTCGACTTGGTCAAACTCCTTCTTGTTCCACACATAGGCCGAATCGCTGTATTTGCTTCGCCATTCTTTCGTAAGATCGCGTTTATCGAGCCGCTCGCCCCGTCGCGTATCGTATTCAGGGTCAGCAACCTCGGCGGGCAAAAACTTCGTCCTGCCTCCACCCATCGCTACTTCCAGACCGTCACCGTACGGAAATTCGATCAATTGTCTCGCAATGTCGGGAAATCCGGCCGCGTGGGCATCCTTATTCCGCCTGAAAATATCCTCATCGCATTCCCAGTTGCGCTCGGCGGTGTGCGCGTAGCATGCCGCCGGGGTCGCGTGCGTCAGCCTTGCTGTGGTCACGACACCCGTCGAACGGCCGGATTCCTCTGCATATTCGAGCAGCGTCTTTGCCTCGTTGCCCTTTACCGTCCGGTGATCGCCCTGAACGACGTTCTGATCGACCGAGATAATGCTCTCATCGGTCTTCACGCCCGTGATGATCGCACTCATTGTGGAGGCAGAGTCAGATACCTGCTGATTCACGCTATAGGTTCGCGAGAGAGCGGCGAACGGGAACTCTTCAAAGCTCAGACGGTTTTCCTCACCACTTTCGCCGCGGGTCTGCCCCTCAAAGATCCTTGACGCCGCAACAGTTGAGTTGCTCATCCCGTCCCCGAGGAAGAGGATGACGTTCTTTGCCTTGCCCGAACGGATCTTCTGTCTTTTGGCACGATCGATCGCATTCCAGCCGTCGGTCCGCCACATGTCCGGATTCTCGATGCGGTTCACCGGGAAGGGCTCATGAACAACCTGGGAAAGGACTGAGAAAACAAGAGTTAAGGATAGTGTGGAGGTAAATGCCCGTACAAGAGACCTTCTTATGATCATAGAAAAAGTGCTAAATCCCGAGTAAGAACTTAGCACTTCGGGTTAGTAAATCGAAATCATGACGCTTACCGGGGCATCAGTAGCCGCAATGATAATTCGATGTCGTGTAGGATTGTTCCCATTTGCTGCCCGACTTGCGATAGGCGCTAAAACCGGCACCTTCGAAGGACTGAATATATGTGAACACCTCGCTAGTTCCGTCCCCGTCATAATCAAACGCGTCGAGGAGTAACTCATGATAAACGCCTTCGTCAACATTCTTGATATCACCGCTCATCACATTCGCCTGATCGACCGAGCGGTACTCCTTATATCCGAGAGCGTATTTGCCGTTACTGGCCTTTGCGGCGATAAAGAAGAGCAATCCACGCGTCAGGCGGTCGATCTCGACCCAGTACGAACCGACAAACTCAGCCTTCCCATCGCGATCAAGGTCGAGTGCCGTCAGATTCTGGTAACGCAGCGTCCCGGGCGTCAGTTTCTGTCGCATGAACTCTGCCTTTGCAAGAGCGTCGATCTCGTCCTTTTCAGCCGTAGTCGGACGGCGGCGGTAGCTCGCCGAAGCGGTCTTGATCGGAGCATTGGTCGCTAATCCCATAACGAGCCCCTGCAGCGGCGTCTTGTTCGAGCGTGTCGAGGCCGTGGCCATGTTCCGCGAGCATTCTGCTTTTGCATCGGACGATTTGACGGTTACGTTACCCGCATTCGCACCGCCAAAGATCAACCTATACACCGTTCCGGGCTTGTAGTAGGCCTTGTTGAACCCCGTGATCAGGGTCTGATCGTCGCTGCCATTGACGGGCTCAGCGAGCTTGCCCTTATTGACGTAAGCGATCGGCTCCAGCATCTTTCCATCATTCAGCACGGCGAAGACGATTGCCTTGGGCGGTTTCGAGACCGCGCGCTGCGCTGCCGTCATTGCCGTGATCGCAAGTACGATAGTTACAACACTGCTTAGCCTGACGAGAGTGTTATTTTTCATTTTATCCTCAGATCTTCTGCGAGATGGATTTACCCTGCATGAACTGCAGGAGATACTCCCGGCCACCTGCTTTTGAATCGGTTCCACTCATGTTGAATCCCCCAAAAGGGTGTACGCCCACGAGGGCCCCGGTACATTTTCGGTTTAGATACAGGTTGCCAACGTGAAACTCGTTCCGGGCCCTTGCCAGTCGCTCCTCGGAGGCCGAATATACGGCTCCCGTCAGCCCAAACTCAGTACCATTTGCGATCTCGAGCGCGTGATCGTAATCGCGCGCCTTGATCACTGCCAGAACGGGAGCGAATATCTCTTCTTGCTCGATCGTTGCTCCCGGCTCAACATCATCGATGACCGTCGGTTCGATAAAGAAGCCCGTAGAATCATCACCCTTCCCGCCTGCTACGACGCTTCCGCCCTCGTCAATGCCCTTCTTGATGTAGCCGAGCGTCGTATCGAACGACCGGCGATTGATCACAGCCGCAACATTTGTGCCGACATCGACAGGCTGGCCGATCTTCAACTCCTTCGTCAATCCGACAACCTTTCCGACCAACTCGTCATGGACCTTCTCATCGACGATCAACCTCGAGCACGCAGAACACTTCTGCCCTTGAAAGCCGAACGCCGCCTGAACGATACCCGTCGCCGCCGCATCGATATCCGCGTCGTCCGCCACAACGATCGCATCCTTGCCGCCCATCTCAGCAACCACGCGTTTGATCCAGATCTGGCCGGGCCGAGGTTTGGCGGCCTCTTCATTGATGTGCAGGCCAACGCCCTTTGATCCCGTGAACGAGATGAACCGCGTTTTTGGGTGTGTCACCATTGCTTCCCCGGTCTTCGCGCTCCCGGAGATAAAATTCACGACCCCGGCCGGCAGTCCCACCTCCTCGACTATCTCCATAAATTTCGCAGCAATAGTTGGCGAATCGGAAGATGGCTTGAGAACGACGGTATTGCCCGTGACAACCGCAGCCATCGTCATCCCCGCCATGATCGCAAGCGGAAAGTTCCACGGCGGGATGATCGCTCCAACACCGAGTGGAATGTACTGGAAATTGTTCCTTTCGCCCGGATATGGCGTTACCGGCTGTTCCTCAGCCCAGCGGACCATCTCGCGGCCATAGAATTCGCAAAAATCGATCGCCTCGGCAGTGTCGCCATCGGCCTCGGCCCACGTCTTAGAGACCTCAAAGATCATCCACGCCGAAAGTTCGTGCTTGCGGGCTCTCATGATCGCAGCGATCTTAAAGAGATACTCGGCGCGTTCAGCCGGCGGCACATTTCGCCACGATTTGAATGCTTCACCCGCCGTCGCTATCGCTTTCTCTACCAGCGATATATCGCTATCTCCTTCGCTGAATACGCCAACGGCCTCGTCCTTATTTGCCGGATTGTTACTTGTGAACTTAGCGTCCAACGAGATCTTGTCGCCGCCGATGATGACGGGATATTCACGGCCAAGTTCGGTCCTGACCTTCTCGATGGCAGATCTCATCGCGTCCGCGTTCTCGGGCCTCGAGAAATCTGTAAACGGTTCGTTTCTGAATTCGTCCAATGTTTGTTGTGTCTGCATAAACCTAAAACGTGACGCCATAGTAGGCCGCGAACGCATTCTTCCCGCGGCCTGAATTGCCAAAACTCCACCCCGTCGTCAGATACTGCCGTTTGGTGATACCAAAGTTGAGACCCGAAGAAGCATACCCCAAACGATTCTTACCCGAAATCCACAGCGCCGATCAAGCAAGCGCTTGCTCCTATTGGCACTCTGCTTTTCACGATCGCTGCCTTAGGCAATCGACAACACTCGACCAGATGCTACCGATACCGCTGCCTGGCCATCTCGCGCTGTTCCCATTCATCGAGTATCTCGGGGAAAACAGCCGGGCCTTTCGCCTGCCATGCGACAACAAAACGCGGCACCTGCGAATCGCTCTTGTGCTTCACATAGCTGAGTATCAGCACCCAGCCCTCGCTCAGATATTTATTAAGTTCACCGCTCGACCCGAGTTCGGCGGTTAACTTCGTATCTTGTAGCTTCAATTCTGATTCCACTTCCCCGTTTTTTGCAGCTGTTTGATCTTGCGCTTTGCAAACTGACGTTTGAGGGGCGTCATCCGATCAAGAAATACAATGCCGTCGCAATGATCCGTTTCATGCAGTATACACCTTGCGGCCAGGTCTTGAACATCTATTTCTACCTGTTCGCCATTAATATTCTGTGCCCGGGCGATCACTCGCATCTCTCTCGTAACCGTCTGGAACAGGCCCGGAAACGACAAACACCCTTCGTCACCCGTCTGTTCACCCTCGACGCTGACGATCTCAGGATTTATCAAAACATGCCGCTCCCTCGGACGCTTGTCCGTCTCAGGCGTGTCCATCACAAACAACCTCCGCGAAACCCCAACCTGCGGTGCGGCCAGCCCGACACCTCCGGCATCCGCCATCGTATCGAACATATTCTCGACCAATATTGCGAGATCCCCGTCAAAATCATCATCACCGACTGGCTCTGCGACTGACAACAGAACCGTCCCGGGATAGTGGACTATCGGAAGCAATGACATCAGAATATTCTACTCGCAGTTCTCGTGTTCTCTGAAGTTCGGCGATACGGCCAGCCGGCGAGATATGTATCCGCACGCGGCGGTCTAGTCCCCAGACGCAAACCTCGCGCGCTCGACATTCGCCCAATCGCAGAGCGCGTTCTTGTCATTCTCGCTAAGCCCTGCTTCGCTATGTATCCACAGGTATGACGGCAGTGGCATGGCGCCGGAACGCACCTCCTCGCATACCTCTTCCAGCTTCTTCGCCTTCTTCTTTGCAGTGTAGGTATTGAAATTGCTGAAATTGAGTTCGTCCCGGGCCTCGTTGATGTGATCCTTCAGCCACCATGCAACCGGCTGGATATTGGAATACCACGGATAGACCGTCTTGTGGGAGTGACAATCGTTGCACGACCGGCCCAATATCAATTGGATGTCCGGCGGGACGGCAAGGCCGGCTTCGAGTGTTTCGCTCTCGACGATCGGCGGATTGGCCTTGTCGATGCGGAAAAACTGTATTACAACGAAGGCCGCGATCAGAACAAGCGCGATTATCTTTAGTATCTTCTTAATCATTGGCTCTACCCTGAGAACTGTCCATCTTCAGCACGATGCTACTATAGCCGGCTGTGAGGATAAAATGCGCGCAGAATAATGCGTCCGCTTGAAGACTGGGGCACGATTCGCTTAATGTAACCGTATGCTCAAGCCGACGGTGCTGGCGATTCCCGTATTTGCGGTCCTGATTGCGGCCGAGGCCTTGTGGGCACACGTCAAGCGAACCGATGAATACGGCGACAGCAGAGACGCATGGACGAACATCATCCTCGGCTTTGGCAGTACCGCATGGGGCGCGTTATTTGGCCTCGCCACCGGTTTTATCTACATCGCAGCCTACGAGATAGCTCCGTATAAGTTCCCCGCTGACGCCTGGTGGACGTGGGTCGTTCTCTTCGTCGTTGACGATCTTGCATACTACATCTTTCACCGCATTAGCCATGAGTCGCGGCTGTTCTGGAACTTTCACGTCGTGCATCATTCGAGCCAAGAGTACAACCTCAGCGTCGCCGTGCGGCAGAGCTGGTTCTCCGGCATCATCCATTGGATATTCTACGTCCCGATAATGCTGCTCGGCTTTGCTCCCTGGATGTTCGCCCTGATGCATGGCCTGAATCTCATCTACCAGTTCTGGATCCACACGAAGCTGATAAATAGGCTCGGTCCGCTCGAATGGGTGCTCAATACGCCTTCACATCACCGCGTGCACCATGGGGTGAATAATCCTTACCTCGACAGGAACTACGCCGGTGTCCTGATCATCTGGGATCGCCTATTCGGCACTTTTGTGCCCGAGACTGAGGACCCGCGCTATGGCATAATCAAGCCGCTCAGAAGCTATAATCCTCTATGGATCAACACGCACAGTTGGGCGGAGATGTGGGCCGCGATGAAGCGCCGGCCGACGATTCGCGGTAAACTCAGATGTATATTCGGTTCTCCAAATATGGACGTGAAATACGGCTATGAAAGTTAAATTAATTCTGCTTCTGACAGTTTTCCTCGCTTTTGGTTCAGGCGTAACGGCCCAGTCGGTCGTTGTAACGCGCAAGAAGATTACATACACGCGGCCAAAACCGATAACGGACTTTAAGAAGACCTTCGTTATCAATTATCCGAAGGTCAGGGCGGCAACACCGACCGTTTCGCGGAAGATCGAAGCCGTGCTCAGCTACGAAAAGGCTTTTGCACTTGACCTGGGCGAGGAGATCAAAGACGTCCAGTGGCTCGAGGAGGCCGATTACAAGGTCGCTTACAACAAGAATGGGCTGCTTTGCGTTGAGTTGTGGGTCCAGGGCACGGCAGCCTACCCTGACGGCTCGACGAAGTTTATCGTCGTCGATACGCGTAAAGGCACTCAGGTGCTGCCCGGCGAAGTATTCGTCTATATCGACGGCCTTGTGGACATGGTCAAGAAAGCCCTGAAAAAGGAGATAGCCGATGCCATTACACAGATCAAGAACAACAAGGACTGGGAAGAACCGGAGCCGGAACACCTCTTTGAGACGGCGGATTTCACCATGGACAACCTTAAGGGCTTTTCGATCAGCGATAAAGGCGTGACCTTCCATTATGACTATGGATTCCCGCACGTCATCGAGGCCATGCAGCCTGACGGCAAGTTCACGTTCACGTGGGCGCAGATGAAGCCGTTTATTCGTGTAAATAGCGTCCTAGGACGGCTTGTGCGATGATTGTCTGAAGAATATGGGTGAGAGAAAAATACGGGTCCTCGTCGCCAAACCCGGCCTCGACGGCCACGACCGTGGAGCAAAGGTCATCGCCCGCGCGCTTCGCGACGCTGGTATGGAAGTGATCTATACGGGCCTGCGCCAAACGCCCGAAATGATCGCAGCCGCTGCGTTG
>CAZMQR010000069.1:0-10142 GCA_964568325.1 uncultured Chloracidobacterium sp.
CGATCCAATATAGCGATGCGACGATCACGAGCAGGCCGAGGAAGCGATTGGCCTGTCTCGCCTTCGAGGTGAAGTTGTGCACCGCGCCGATCTTCGCAAGGGCGTCTGCCGTGATAACTTCGCCGTCGCCGACGATCTTCTGGCCGCGTTTCAGGTTGATCACGCGCGGCTGGACCGCGGCAGCAGCCGCTTCGCGGCCGGCCTCGGTCGCAACACTGTCAAAGGTGACGCTCGGCTCGATAAGGATCTGTCCGGCCGAGTAGAACGCCTCTATCTCCTTGGCGGAAAAGCTCCGGATCGCTGAGAGCTTGAGCCGCAGGCCCTCGCGAGATTCTGACAATGACGTCCAGTTCGTTTCCGGCAGCGCCACGGTCGACTTCGCCCCCGGACGAGACCGGTCAAATATCGTTATCTCGTCGGCAAAATATTGCCGTTCCGAATCGTCGTAAACATAACCGCTCGCCGCCTCGCGGATCGCCGTCTTAACGGCCTCGATCTCGTTGGGTGTGTAGCGCCGCGCCGTGAGCACACGGCCCACGTCGCCCGAGCCGGGCCATTGTGGATCTCCGGTCGTATTTGAATTGGTCCGGGTCTTTAGCTGCTCCGGATGGCTCTGCAGGTTCTCCCATGCCGAGACGAACGCCTGGACGGCTGACTCGCCGCGATTGGCCGAATAGCGAAAGATCGGTTTGAACCTGCGACGGGCATCTTCGCGGTCGAGTCCGGTCGCCTCGTCATCAACGATATGGATATCTGCGGGCGAAATGATCTGCTGCTTCGCAATATCGCCGACTTGATATTCAGGCCCGCGAGAGTTTTGCCAAAAGGGATTTTGGATCAGCAGCGCGGTCAGCAGAGCAAGCACGCCAAAGCCGAGCCAGAACTGCTGAGCATCGGACAGCCGAGCCAGCGGCGAAGCTGCCGCAGCGACGGCACGTCTAACGAGACGCGTCACGGGCGAATTGAGATCCCTTATGCGCTTGCTCATCGAGCTGTTGCCGGCCGTGTCTTATCGTGTTCGCCGATCAGCACACCGATCTCCTCGACCAGGGGCCGGAGCGTCTCGCGCCGAACGGCCGAGATCGCAATAATATTCGCGGTCTCGTGCCTGATCTCTCGCCCGATCATCTCGATGTCATCCTCGCTCAGGAGGTCGGCCTTGTTGAGGGCGATAAGTTTTGGCACATTCTCGTGGCCGAGGCCCTTGAGGATATTGTCCACGGCAACGATCTGCTGCGTGGCACGCGGATTCGCGGCATCGACCACATGCACGAGCAAGCTGCTGTCCGCGATCTCGTCAAGCGTGGCGCGAAATGCAGACACCAGATCCTCCGGCAGGTCGCGAATGAATCCGACGGTATCGTTAATGATCACCTCCTGATCGTATGGCAGCCTCAGCCGTCGCGACGTAGGGTCGAGCGTGGCAAACATCTTTCGCTCGGCATAGACGTCGCTCTGCGTGAGCGCATTGAGCAGCGTCGATTTTCCGGCGTTAGTATACCCTACGAGCGAGATGATCGGCAGGTGTTTCTGGACGCGATTCTTTCGCCTCTCCTGCCGCTGATGCCCGAGTTTATCGACCTGACGTTCGAGTTGCGATATTCGGTCACGCACCCGACGGCGGTCGGTCTCGAGCTTCGTTTCGCCCGGCCCGCGGCCGCCGATGCCGCCCGCGAGACGTGAGAATGCCGAATTCTGGCCAAGGACGAGTTTTGGCAGCAGATATTTTAGTTGTGCGAGTTCGACCTGCAGCTTGCCCTCGCGTGATTGTGCACGCTGGGCAAAGATGTCTAGTATTAGCTGCGGACGATCGATCACCTTCAGATCGGTCGCCTCGCTCAGCGAGCGCACCTGAGCCGGCGTAAGAGCGGTGTCAAAGACCAGAAGGTCAGCCCCGAGCCGCATCGAACGGATGAGCAGATCATCCAGCTTGCCCTTGCCTAAGACCGTCTTCGGATCGATCTGCGGCCGGCGTTGAACGACCGTATCGAGGACCACGACATCTGCCGACTCGGCAAGCTCGCGTAGCTCGGCAAGCGATTCCTCTTCCGTATTGAGATCACCGGTCGTAACGCCGACGAGGATCGCTCGATCACGGCCGGGATGACGCTTGCGAGCCGTCATACGCACACGCGCCATCTCCTCCTCGAGCGATTCGATCAGTTCGAGAACATTGGTATCGAGCTGCGACGCAACAGCGGGTTCGAGAAAGGCGTACGGCAGCGAATGTCCGTTGCTCGCCAGATCGGCCGCATTCGACGGGACAAGATGCGCCGAATGGACAAGGCCCGGCAGGCCGGTTCGCCGATCGACCTGAATTATCGACATCAGATCAAGCCGCAGCAGAGCGAGGTCAGTAAGGTCGTCCTGCGTAAGCCCCTCTCCAAGCAAGTGGGTGTGAACGCACCGAAGCCCGCGAAACCTGTCCTCCGATACACGACCACGCCCAAAGTCAGGCATCTCGATCTGCTTCGCCGTGCCGACCATCACATGCTCGACCTGCCCCTTGCGATTGAGCAGCACCCCGACCTGCCGCCCCGTCTCATGCGACACCTCCGCCATCTGCCGCGCCAACTCAGCCGATACGATCTCACCCGATGCCACCCGCCTGGTCGCCAGCTTTTCGATCCGGCGAAGCTGATTGTGCTTTAGTCCGCGAATCGGGCCGCGAATCAGGCTATAGGCCATATGACTCTCCGTCCAAATTATATCAAAGCCCTATTGAGTGGGCTTTGCGTTTATCCCACGCTAGCGATTACCGATGTGCAACATTTCGCCTTTCGGGCTACTCTAATTCTAGTATGCGATCTAATACATTGGTCCGAGAATGTTTCGGCTTGCTGATTTCCGTGATCGTACTGCTTGGGAGCGGGATTACGGCATCTGCTCAAACCGGGAATACCATCACCGGAATGGTCTATGGCTTGGATCGTCGTCCGTTATCCGATACCTATGTCGAGCTCCTCGACGATCTTTATCGGTCGGTCGGTCAAACCCGCACAGATGCTCTTGGGAGCTATACCTTCTCGGGCGTTGGTACAGGCAATATCACGATACGCGTCAGGCCGTTCCTTTCGCACTATCAAGAGCAGGAAAATTCTATCGAGATCAGGAATGCATTCACGATCTCAGGGACCGGCGGCTATTCTACGTACCAACTTGACTTCTATTTAAAGCTGCGAAAGGGCGTTGATCCGGCCGCCGTCGCAATATTCGTGCAGGATATTCCAAAAGAAGCCGAAAAATTGTACGAAAGGGCCATTGAAGACCTCGCGCATAAGCGAATTGATCCCGCGTTGGAGAATCTCAGGGCGGCAATCGGCTTGTTTCCGAAATACTTTGCGGCGCTCGAACTTCTGGCCACCGAGTATGTAAAGATCGGGCGCCCCGAGATGATACGTGCAGCCGAAATACTTTATCGGGCCGCTATAAATGTGAATCCCCGTGCTCATCAAAGTTTGTATGGTCTTGCATATTCGCTATATTCGATGGAGCGGCATACTGAAGCGTTGGTGGTGATCAAGCAATCGACAGACTTGAATCCATTGTCATTTGACGCGACTATGCTCTACGGAGTCCTGTTGCGATGGGCCAAGAAATATTCAGAGGCCGAACGTCAATTGCTCTCCGCTCGCGAATTGTCCAGCAGCACACCGCGCGTGCATTGGGAACTCGCCCTCTTATATGGAAATCATATGAAGCGATTTGCCGATGCGGCACGCGAACTTAAGCTATTTTTGAAAACCCAGCCAAATGCGCGTGACGCTGCCAAGATAACAAAACTCATCGCCGATTTTGAAAATAAGGCAAAATCCCGGGGCAACTAAAACGGTCCATTAATTGTGAATAGGCAAAAAAGGCCGCCCAAACCGGGCGGCCCTAACAGTCTTAAGTGTCCGAATTCTAAAAGAAAAACCTTACACCATAGCGGACGGTCCTCTTTCCCTGATACGTCATCGGAACATTGTAATAGGGGTTTCGAGGAGCTGAGCCGCCCAGTGCCACTTTCGCAAGGATGGCCGGAGCGCCGTTCGCCTGTAAGTTACGGTAGGCCGTCCCCCAACAAGGCCGGAAGTCCCCAGCCGTGTTGCAAGCGTTAAACTGAGCTTGCGTGATCAGCCCATTCGTAACGTCTAAGAGTCCGAAATTCGTAGGACTGATCATGTTGCCTCTTTGGTAGAGGGGAGCAAAATTGCTCCGTCCGGTGCTCGTTACAACGCTCTGATTAAACAGATTGATCACATCACCCTCAAATTTCAGAGCAAAGCGTCCGTCTCTGCCAAATTTTATGGAATGGCGTAGAGCAAAGTCAGCCTGCAAAAAGGTCGGTGTCCGGCCCAGGTCGCCGCGGCCATATAGAATAGTCTGTTCAACCGTGTCGATCTGTGCAAACGACGTGAGTACCGTTCCGCTCGATGCCGTATAGAAGAGCTGAAAATCCGTCGAATTGGATTTCCACAGGCCGAATCTGTCCCAATTGAGGGTGTACGCTCCATAGGCCTTAAACATGTGTGGAGCATCGGTCGGCAGCCTGCCGTTGTCCGGTCCGCCACCCGCTATCCTAAACCCTGAGCCAGGTGAATCGAAGTATCGCTCAATATTCGGCTCCAGGCGCCCTTCTTCGTCCGTACTGGCAGAACCGCTATAATTTCCGTACAAGCGGCTCCAAGTATAGTTCAGACTAAAAAAGTAGTTGTTCGCGTAACGTCGGTCGAGTCGGAATTCGAGAGCGTCGTACTGCCGTTGTGCTTTGGGAGCGATGATGCCGAAGTAATCGGCGGCCTCCTTGACGCGGCCCTCGCCCGGGTTTCCCGTAATATAGTAGTTACAGCATTGCGTCGAGCCGGGGTCATCGAGATTCGGGAATGCGACGTCCTCGACAGCTCGTAAGACCTGCTTCCTTGAGTAACGGACCGTAAACAGATAGTTCTGGTTCACTTGTCGTTGTACCGAGAATGTGACCTCACGCTGTGTGAAGGGCTTCAAGTTCGGATCGACACGAGGGTCGGAGAAGTTGTCGCCGCTCGCACTGGTATCCTGGTCGCACCGAACGCGTCCATATCCCGGGAGCGGGCCCGTATTGGCACTGCATGAACTTCCCCGGATAAAAGGCATGCCCCCGGTAATGGTCTGCCGATTGATCGTTGCCAGAGTATCGGTTGGGAAAAGATCAAAATAGAGAAAATGATATGATTCGCCTCCAAATGTCCGTCGAGCCATCGTCAACTTAAAGCGGTCATAGAAAAGGCCGTAGAAGGCGGTGACCTTCGTTTTGCCATCGCCCGTAACGTCGAATGCCGCGCCGAGTCTGGGGGCAAGTTTTGCGCTCCAGCCGAAGTCGATGCCTTGTACCCCTTCGAAGAACGCCGGCACGGTCTCATTTTCTCCTCGTAGGCCTAAGTTCAAGGTCAGACGCGAAACCGGCTGCCACTTGTCCTGAACATAGATCGCACGATTAAATCCCAACGAGTCCGCATCAACCGCGTAATAGGCGAGCTTTCCGAACCCGGTAGCCCCGGCGGCAGCCGGCATCGTAACGCCCGTCTGGCTCGTCAACCATGTAGTCGTTCCTGCCGGGGACTGCGGTACGACAAGAGTGCCCCACTTAAGGTTGATGCCGTCGTTATTCTCCTGAAGCACTTTGTTTCTCGTCTTGTTGTCCTGTAATCCACCCTTTAATTCATGCCGGCCAAGGAGACCAAAGCTATAAGTGACATCGCCATCAAGCTGATCTCTGACGTTAAAATCGTAACTTGAAGAGCCTGCAGCTCCAACATTATTTCCGCCGCCCGCAGTACATCCGAAACCCGCAGGAAACTGAGGAGCTTGCGGAAACCCCGGCGGCGTCGGAGGCCGCGGATCACAGGAGATGCGAGGTGTTGTCGCATCACCAAGGCCATACGTCCCAAATCTGTCATTGAAGTAGTAATGACTTCTCCGCACAGACAACACGAGATTGCTGCCAATTACGTACGACGCATTCACCATGGCATTGAGCGAGTTAAGGCGCCCGCCTGTTTGATCAGTATAAGCCGCACCACAGAGGTCCGGATTTCCGGCTTGGCATGTCAGTCTGTAGAAAGGCGGCTCTGCGTTTCTTGTCAATAATTCTGAGGCATAGCTCGGGATTACTCCGAGATAATGCACCGGATTCAGCTGCAGGGTGCCCGTCAGATGGAGCTTGTCCCACGGCTGGGCATCGATTCGAGCAAACATCTTCTCGTTCGTTTGCTTGTAGTGATAATGTTCCGTTTGGCCCGTCAGCTCACGGGTAGCCCGATCGCGATAGACGAGTTTACGATCTGCTTCCACTATCTGCGGCGCATATCCGATCGAGAACCAGACCTTGTTCTTCCAGATCGGCCCCAGCAGAGTAAGGGTCGGATTCGTTTCGTTCGACGGAGAGCGGCGTGCCGGATAATATTCCAGCGAGTTTGGAAAGAGGAGTGTTGCCCGTGGAGTGGGTTCAAACCTCCATGATCTCAGGTTGATCCCGGCCTCTCCGTGAAATGCGTTACCGCCACTCTTGGTTACAACATTGATCACGCCGCCCGTCGCTCCGCCGAACTCAGCTTCATAGCCGCTCGATTTGATCTGAGTCGCCTCTACCAGCGAGAAGGGAAGGGTACTATTGATAAGCAAAGCTCCATTGAGTACATCGGACACCTCTTGCCCATCAACTACGAATACATTCTCAGAAGCACTCGCACCATCAATTTGGAACTGGCCCGACCGCGACGCGTTAGTGCTGGCTGCAGGCGCAAACTTGACGATTGACGAAAAATTCAACCCTTTCGGCAGCAGCTCTACTACTTCAGATGAAAAAGTAGCCTCATTATTATTGCCCGTGATATCGATCCCGGTCGTATCGTCCGCGGTAACTGTAACATCAGCGCTGAGGGAACTGGCCACCATTTCGATGTTCACCGCAGTCACCTGACCCAGCGAGACGGTGAGTTGGTCCATCTTCTTTTCCGAAAAGCCCGCGGTCGCGGCGGCGGTGACCGTATATTGTCCGGGTGGTACCTGAACAACACGCATATAGCCGGATTCGTCAGTCGTTCCACTCCTGCGAAAACTTCCGGTAGTGCTTGTGATATTGATCGGAACGCTGGGAACGACGGCCCCGGCCGCATCCTTCACCCGAATCTCAATAGTACCGGTCGTTTCCTGGCCAATGGCCGATATTGAAAGGATCACCACGGCAAATACCGACAACCAACAAAAACGCAAATACTTCTTCATCTATTTCCTCCGAGTTCTAATCCGATCCCAAGCCTTTCTGCAGCGTAGCGTGTCTGCTGGCTAACGTGCACGAAAGCCTTGGATACAGTGATACTTCAATTGAAAACGCAATTAGTATGCCGAGAATACCATACGCGCCCGGACAAGTAAATACGGCAGTTGCGTCGCTCGCTCGGCCGGATGCGGCTCGCATTCGTCCAAATTTATGAATTAGTTCCAGAAAATCGGAATCTCACACTCGATCGGTCAACGTGCCGCGAATGCGTCGTTGCCGGTCACCGAGGTCAGGTGGCGCGTGTCATTCAGGGCCTGAACGCGGATGTTGCGGCGGCTGCGGATCTCAAAGCGATTGATGCCGCAATTTGATGTGACCAGCCACGGCGTTTGCTTGGTGTTCCTGTCGATCGCGCCCATCAGGTGCAGCGTCATAAAACAAATGGCGCCCGTGTGCGAATAGATCGCGATCCGCTCGCCCTGGTGGTCGCGGAGCACGTTGTGGAGCTTTGCGGTGATCCGCCGCAGCAGATGGCGATAGCTTTCGCCGCCGGAGATTATGTGATTGATGTTGCGGTTGACGAGTGCGTAATAGTCCTTTGGGTGGCGTTCGCGAGATTCGTCAAAGGTAAGCCCTTCGAGCACGCCCACGTGCCGCTCGCGAAAGGCATCTGATACATGGACCTGTAGCCCGACGGCCCGCCCGAGGCATTCCGCCGACTGGACCGCCCGCAGAAGGTCGCTCGAATAGATGACGTTGATACCCTCTTTCGCCAGCAATGCGGCCGTCGCCTCGGCCTGCTTCTCGCCCAGCGCCGAGAGCGGCGTCGGCCCATGCCCGCCAAACCGGCCTGCGGCGTTTCCCGCCGACTGGCCATGCCGGATCAGATATAAACGGGTCGGTTGAGGCATAGCAATTGAATGCAACGGGTCAAACCGCCACGGCTTCGGCCTTTAATTTCTCGGTCTGGTAATGCGTTCTCAGCGCGTCGATGAATTCGTCCAGCTGGCCGTCGAGCACTAGATCGAGTTGGTGAACGGTCATGCCGATGCGGTGGTCGGTGACGCGGTTCTCTTTGAAATTATACGTCCTGATCTTCTCTGACCTGTCACCCGAACCGACCATCGATTTGCGCTCGCTGGCCTGTGCGTCGTGCTGTTTTTGCTCCTCGATCTCCTGCAATCTCGCACGAAGCACGCGCATTGCCTTTTCGCGGTTCTTGATCTGTGATTTCTCGTCCTGCATCGATACGACCGTATTTGTCGGCAGGTGCGTGATGCGCACAGCCGAATATGTCGTGTTTACCGACTGACCGCCGGGCCCCGATGAGCAGAATGTATCGATCCGCAGGTCGTTCTGATCGATCTGAACATCGACTTCCTCAGCTTCAGGCAAAACCGCGACCGTGATCGCCGACGTGTGGATTCGGCCGCTCGATTCGGTCTGCGGCACGCGTTGGACGCGATGAACGCCGCTCTCGAAACGCATCTTCGAGTAAACATTATCGCCCTCGATCATCGCCGTCGCTTCCTTTACGCCGCCGACGCCCGTGTCCGAGGCGTCCATAATTTCCATCTTCCAGCCCTGGCGTTCGGCGTAGCGGGCATACATTCTGAGGATGTCGCCGGCGAAAAGCGTAGCCTCGTCGCCGCCGGTTCCGGCACGAATTTCGAGGATCACGTTCTTCTCGTCGTTAGGATCTTTCGGCAGGAGCAAGACCTTTAGCTCTTCTTCGGCCACAGGCAGTTTTTCTTCGATCTCGGCGATCTCGAGGTTTGCCATCTCGCGCATGTCGTCGTCATCAGCAAGCGCAAGCAGGTCGCGGGCACCGGTCAGGTCTTCCTGCATCTTCTTGACCTCACGATACTTCTCGACGATCTCGCCAAGCGAGCGATGCTGTTTCATCGCCTTGGCATACGCCTTCATGTCCGACATGATCTCAGGCGACGAGATCTGCTCGGTCAGTTCCTCGTAGGTCTTCTCAATTTGTGCCAGCTTCTCCAGCATAATATTCAGCCCACGAAAGACACGAAAAACACAAAAACAAAGAACTTTTTAGTGTCTTTCGTGTGTTTCGTGGGCAAATGTCTTAGGTCGCGGGTTCCAACTTTAATGACTCGTCGAGCGCTTTGATCGCGACCTCAAGTTGCTGCTCGTCCGGTTCCTGCGTCGTGATGTTTTGCAGCCACAAGCCGGGGCGCGTCATGAATTTGAACACGGCGCCCGATTCTTTCTTCGCCGCGTAACGGATCACCTCATACGCAAGGCCCGCGACCAGCGGCATGAGAGCGATACGGACCACCAGATTCAGCCACATCGCCTCAAAGTTGATCACCGAGAACAACACGATAGCGATCAGCATCACGACCATCAGGAACGACGTCCCGCATCGCGGATGCTGGCGACGTTGCTGTGTCGCGTTTGCGGGCGTCAATTCGAGGCCCTTTTCCCAAGTGAAAACCGTCTTGTGCTCGGCGCCGTGATATTCAAACACGCGGCGGATATCCTTGATCCACGACATCGAGTAGATCATAAAGATGAAGAACCCCATCCGGATAAGGCCGTCGATCAGGTTGAATGTCACCCAAGTGCCGAACGAATCAAGCTTGATCTTCCACACATACGCCTTGACGAGTTCTATCCATCCGGCACCGGCCGCGATCTCAGGCGACGGAGCCCAGCCCATCCAGATAAAGAGCAGATTCGTCAGCACCAACGGAGCCACGATAAAAAGCAAAATATTGAATCCCAACGCAAAAATGATCGATCCCACGGCACTAGCCGACTGGCCCATTTTCTTAGCCTTGCCGGTTTCCGTATTCTCGGGCATAACAACCTTGACCGGTGCTTTTGTGAAGCCATCGTCCGTCGTCCCCGTCGCGAGAACGGCCTGCGTTTCGGC
>CAZMQR010000070.1:0-10075 GCA_964568325.1 uncultured Chloracidobacterium sp.
AGTTTCTTGTAAAAGCGTGAGGCTTATTCTATGTATTTAAGTGACTTGTGTCAATGCGATGCGAAGTGAGTTTGAGTTTATCGATCACATTAGGTCGCGATATGGCCTTACTCGCGTCGGCGACGACTGTGCCGTCCTCCCGAAGGATGATGCAATGGACATGGTCGTCACGGCCGATTTGCTGGTTGAGGACATTGATTTCCGGCTCGAATGGACGACGCCGGAATTTCTTGGCCACAAGGCACTCGCCGTGTCGCTTTCAGACATCGCCGCTATGGGAGCGACACCGAGGTCGGCACTTCTTTCTCTCGGCATCCCCGAACTTCTGTGGAAAACCAACTTTCTTGACCGGTTCTACGCGGGATGGCATGCTCTGGCAGGAGCGCACTGTGTCGAGTTGGCCGGTGGGGACATTTCGCGCTCATCGGACAAATTTTTCGTAGATTCGGTAGTTCTCGGCGATGTTCCGAAAGGCAAAGGGGTATTCAGATCCGGCGCCAAGCCGGGGGATCATATCTTCGTCACCGGTTTCCTTGGCGGGGCTTCCGCGGGTCTTGACCTCCTTTCGAATGGCATTCGGCTTGACGCTAATCTCTCGACAACCTGCCGGCATCTCTTGCTTCGACAACTTCAACCTATACCGCAGGTTATTACCGGCAACCTATTGCAAGAATATGCTTTACCGACGGCAATGCTCGATATAAGCGATGGGCTTTCATCGGACGTAGCACACCTTGCCCGGGCAAGCGGCGTTGGCGTCAGGCTTGATGCAGCGTGCTTACCCGTAGACCCCGCGATCTTCGACTTTCCCGATCTCGCCGCAAATGCGCTTCAGTTCGCTCTACACGGCGGAGAGGATTTCGAACTTCTTTTCACCGTTCGCCCTGACAAAAGCGACATAGCACTTGACCTTGGATTTCACCAGATCGGTGAGATCACGGATTCATCGGAATGCGATTTCCTGTCGGATGGAAAATGCACGAGGCTCGAACCGACCGGGTTTCGGCACTTCTGATCATCGCAAGCCCTGCGGATGCGGTAGCGGCCTGAGATCGCGCAGGGTCTGCAGCAAGACGATCACCAGGCAGACCGCCGCAATGAGTTGTTGAAATCTGAATCCGGCCGGGTAAGACGTATGATCATACAGAAGCATCGAGATCGCTCCTCCCGCAATGAGCACCTGCATGGAAATCCTCGCCACAGGTTGCCGCATGTAATGAGCTCTGCCTGTCAGCCGAAAGCCCAGACCGGCAGACAGCCAACCGATCGCCCCGCCCGCAAGCGAATCAGTTGGCCAGTGGACGCCTACCGCGATCCTCGAAGCCGCGACCACTACAGCTGCACTGATTAAAGCGACGCGGACCCATGGAAGGCGAAAATGAAGAGCCAGTATCCCCGCTACCATGAACGCCGTCGCCGCATGCCCCGACGGGAACCCTCCGGATCGAAGTGGAACCCCAATCACGCTAAATGCATCGGTCGGGAGTATTTCCAACGGCCGAGCTGAACCGAAGACGTGCTTCAGGCTCTGCACGAGGATCAAGACGATCAACGATGAAACCAGCGTATTCCACGCGATCTCGGGCCTCGACCTGACGAGCGGCAAAACGATCACGATCGCGACCAATCCGTCGCCGAGGATGGTAATGCACTCCAGGATCGGGCCGCCCAGGGCCTGCAAATGCTGATTCAGCCACAGAAACAAGGCCCGATCGGTTCCTGTAAGGATTACCACGACAAACGAGACCGCGAGTATAAAGGCGGGAGCCAAAAAGCCGATGGGAAAAGGTAATTCTTTGATCGATCTCATCGTCAGATCCACGCGACAGCCGCGATCTCGCAGCGGCAGGTTCGCCAAGTTTCGCTTGCGTTTGTTCGGGTTTGATATTACATTACATCAGGGAAAAAAAGGTATTTTTTGATGTCGATCCTGACCTCACGAGTATTGCTCCTCAATTTCTCATACGAGCCGCTCGGCACGGTGGGCGTAGCCCGCGCAGTCTGCCTGTGGTTTCGTGGGGCGGTTTTTGTTGAGGAGAATGACGGCGACAAGGTCCTGCATTCGCCCTCAACTGTCTTTGCAGTGCCTTCAGTGGTGCGGCTGCGGCATTACGTTCACGTGCGGCGAAACAACCGCGAGACGACGATGAAGCGTGCGCGAATTTACATCCGCGACCGCTATCGCTGCCAATACTGCGGCGAGCACAAGCACGCCAAGGACCTGACGCTCGACCATATTTACCCGCGTGCTCAGGGCGGCGAAGCGACGCCGCAGAACCTGGTGACCGCCTGCGTCAAGTGTAACCAGCGAAAGGGGAACCGCACGCCCGAGCAGGCGCGTATGCCGCTCCTTACGTCGCAAAAACTGCTTCGATTGGGGCTCGATCACGTTCTGCTCTGTCACTACGCCGAGAACCGGCCCGAGTGGCGAAAGTATTTGTTCATGGATGACGTTGACCAGGAGGCAATCGTCCTGGCAGCATAGAGAGTGACAAATACGTCGACGCTTAACGGCCGGAGCCTTTCCGGTCGTTTTTGTTTGCGCCGGTCTGACATTGCCGTTCGCTTTAGCCCAACGGATGCGTTGGGCTAAAGCCCACCGGTGTTGTTGGTGTCTTCCGCTGCCTGAAGGCAACGGCAATTTCTGGGAGATCTGGCCGACAAGAGGCCGCCGAAATTATTTATGAGATTTAAAAATGAAGAGGAGATAGCCGAGGTCGTGCGGGGCTTTGAGGACGCGACGATAAGTCGCGACGCGTGGAAACACGCTGAACACCTGACCGTCGCGCTGCATTACCTAACGCTGCACGACATCGAAACAGCAACCGACAAGATGCGTTCCGGCATTTTTTCACTGCTCGCCGCCTTCGAGGTCGATCTGACAAAAGAAATGCCGTACCACGAGACGTTGACCGTCTTTTGGATGCGCACCGTGGCAGAGTTCAACGCATCGAGGAACGGCACGTCGCTGCGCGACAAAGCAAACGAACTTGTGGCGAATTACGACAAGGACTATCCGATGCGGTTCTACAGCCGCGAGTTCTTGTTTTCCAACGAGGCGAGGGCACGATTCGTAGAAGGCGACCTTCAACTTTTTGAAAATAGCTGATAGCTGATAGCTTATAGCTAATAGCTGCTTTTGTATGCTTCACCTTTTTAACACTTTATCGCGACAGATCGAGGATTTTCAGCCTCTCGAGGATGGCAAGGTTCGCCTGTATATCTGCGGGCCGACGGTATGGAATTTTGCGCATATCGGGAATTTTCGCACTTTTGTTTTTGGCGATATTTTGCGGCGGTATTTGAAGTTCAAGGGCTACAAGCTGACGCATGTGATGAATCTGACCGATATAGACGATCGGATCATCAACGAGGCGGCGGCGCGGAACATCAGCATCAACGAGTTTACGGCGCCGTACGAGCAGTACTTTCTTGAGGATTTTGACGCACTCGGGAACGAGCGGCCTGAGATCATGCCCCGGGCGACCGAGCATATTCCGGAGATGATCGATATCATCGCGACGCTGCTCTCCAACGGCCATGCGTACGAATCAGATGGTTCGATCTATTACCGCATCGCGGCATTTCCCGACTACGGCAAGCTGTCAAGGATCAGCTTTGAGGGCAACATCGCCGGCGGCTCGGAGCGTGTCGATACCGATAAATACGACAAAGAGGACGCCCGCGATTTCGCGTTGTGGAAGCTCGTCGGCGAGAGCGAAGAGCCCGGCTGGGACGCGCCCTTCGGCCGCGGCCGCCCGGGCTGGCACATCGAATGCTCTGCGATGTCGATGAAATACCTCGGCGAGACCTTCGACATTCACGCGGGCGGCCAGGACCTGCAATTTCCGCATCACGAGAACGAGATCGCACAGAGCGAAGGAGCTACCGGCAAACCGTTCTCGAAATACTGGATCCACAGCGAGTTTCTCAAGATCGACGACGTCACGATGTCGAAATCGAAGGGAAACTTCTTCACCTTTCGCGACCTTCGTGAACAAGGCTACTCGGCTCTCGCGATCCGCTATGTGCTGCTCTCGGTTCCCTATCGCAAGCAGTTAAATTTCACATTTGAAGGCTTGCAGGGAGCGGAATCGACGGTTGAACGGCTCCGAAATTTCCGCTCGCTGGTCCGCGGTGGCGGAAACCCGAGCAGTAGCGAGGGTGGTCCACGCACCATTGAGACCGCTGCGAAGAACGCGTTGGCACGGTTTGAGTCTGCAATGGACGACGATTTCAACACCGCCGCGGCCCTCGCCGCTGTCCACGACATGGTCCGCGAGGTGAACACCGCTATGGCAGTCGATGGCCTGACTCCTGAGGAGCAAACCGCTGTTCTCGACGCCATCTTTAACTTCGATTCGGTCCTCGGCATCTTTGGCCGGGAGGACGACCAATTGCTCGACGCTGACATCGAGGCGCTTATCGAAGAACGCAAACAGGCACGTCAGAACCGTGATTTTGCTCGCTCCGACGAGATCCGCGACGAACTTGCCGATCGCGGCATCATACTCGAGGACACAAAGAACGGCGTCAGGTGGAAGCGAAGCTAGCGTTCATTTTTCCAACAGATATATGGCTGCGGTCTCGTGGTCGGCCTTAATGCTGCGACGTTCGGCGATCCGATAGCCGCCAACTAGAAGCTGACGAAGCGGCACCTCGCTCTCGGACACTAACGGCGAGCGGAACGCAAGCCAGAGCCGTGGCTCATTCAAGGTGTGAACACCGACGACCTCAACGCCGTCGAATCCACGCGGCAGGAAATAGGCATCATCCTCTCTCACTCCTTCGATGCCTGAGAGCTTGTAAACTCGCGCGGTTTGGGATGTGCGGCGAGCGAACCACGCATGATACGCGATCAGATCTTCCGTCGCGTAGATGGGCACATCACCGGTCGACCCCGTAAGCTGTTCCCACGCGCACCATGAATCGACAGGCGTCGCCCGCCGAGCGTGCAGCACGCCGGCATAGGCGGAAAATAACAGGAGCAATGTTACCGAGGCGGCCTTCAGGCGTTTGTCGGTGAGCGATACGATCGCGAAAGCAAAGAATATAAACAGCGGGGCAAAGACAATGATCAGATGCCGCGTTCCCCATATCGAATACGGCAACAGCCAACTCGCAATGAGGCAGAACCATACGGGCACCTTGACCAACAAGAGCAGAACATATGTCTCCGTTCTCGCCGTCCTCTTCAGGATCGACGCTGACAATGCCGCGCTCGCCACTATCAGGACCACAAGGACCGGCAGCGACACCGAGTAGATCGATACGGGCTGTGCCGAACTCGTTTGAGCATAGAATGGCTCGATGAGATCAAGGACAAACGCACTTATCTGCACAATTCCCGGCCTCGGCAACCAACCGATGTTCTGCGAGAGGGCAGAACCGTTGCGCGCCGCCAGCATCACGGCGATCATCCACGGCAAGAAAGCGACAAGGCTTACCCCGAACATCATGGCCATTCGTCTCCACTTGACCCGCTGAAACCACACTATCAGCATCACTTCGGTCACGACCACAAACCAGCCAAAATAGTGCATGTAGATCATCAGGACGTTGACGATCACGAGCGGCACGAAGCTTTTGCCTTTGACGAAATATCTCGCAAACAGCCACATTGAGAAGAGTGACAGGCACAGCAGCGGGGCATACATTCGCACTTCCTGCGAATACTTGATCAGTGAGCCATTGACAGCGAACAACAGCAAGGCGAGGAGCCGTGTCCATTTTCCAACCTTCAGTTCGCCGCAAAGACGCAGGAACGGATAGATCGCAATGACCGACCAGACAACAGGAAACAGCCGCAGCCAAAGAAGCCCTTCGCCGCCCGCTGAGATCCAGAGTTTTAGCAGGACGTAGAAGAGAGGCGGATGGATAAGATCGAGCGCGACAAAATTCCACAGCGAGCCCCAATCGTGCTCCGCTGCGTGAATGCTGAATATCTCGTCAAACCAAAGACAAGCATCTGTTAGTCTCCAAACGCGGGCAGCGACGTAGACCGCCACCAGAACGAGCACCAATGGCGTTCTCAACCTGTTGACGCCAAGGGCCCTGTCCGGATTCTCCATCTAATTACAAATTAGGCCGGTTGAATGGTCGATCAGCAGAGTTTCCCGTCGATGCTCGTGTAACAAAGCTGGACCTCTTTGAATGTATGCGTGTCGGGGCAGTATGAACGGCAACTCGAATAAGGCTTTGAATAGATGTGGATGCTAACGGCGCGCTCGCCGTACTCAGCCAGGTTAAGGATCTGGTGAATGGGCTCTTCAAGTTCGACCTTTGCCGCCATGCAATCCGACAGTTCGAAACTGTTGGTTTCGCGCAACCGGCAATAGCTGCGAGCGTCGTCCAATTCCTCAATGGCAAAATTCTGTCCGCGCAGGCGGCCAACCGGCACCGTCATCCAGCATTTTTGCCCCGCGTGGTCGTGGATCGTGGATGCCTGGCCGCGTTCCCAGCAGATCGCCAGCACCTCAAACCGGTCGTCCCGATAGACGAGGTTGCGCGTATAAAACTCCTGATTCCAAAAGAAATAACGCGTTATCGAATCAACTTCAAGCGGATTGTCACCGAGGTACTGATACACCTCGTCACATGTAAAATCTACGTCCGGGATCTCTTTTAAGCCCGCGATCAGATGTTCGATCTTTACCATGTTCTGCAAGCGATTGTACCAGAATCTAAAACAAGCCGCGATAGTGGGTCGCCTTGCGGTTTGTCGTAAGGCATTTGCCATCGTTCAGCGGGTCGCCCGTGTCGCGGCAGCAAGGATTCGTCCTCGAACATGTCAGGCCCGCGCTCAACAAGCGAGCGAGCGTATCCTGGCCAGAGGCCGATGGATGAAAACAGTCACAGCACGACAACTGGTCCGCCTTGAACCGATAGAACCACGCAGCGTCGGAGTAGCCAAACGTCGTCCCGGCGGCCTTCACCGCTCCTCCGACCGTTGTGCCGCCGATCATTACCGTAGGCGACGCATCTCCGACCGCGATCGCCTCATACGCCGCCGTTACGCTCTTTAAGATATCGCGATACCGGCTCATCGTGTTGTACGTATCGACAATGCGTGTCGTCGAGCAGCCCCGTGTCAGCGAACCGCAAATGTTGGCCAGCGACCACAGCAGCGAACATGAACCGCCGAGTTGACAGTTCGATTTGCCGCCAAAATTACACAATTGCGAAACGCGCACCGGCGCAACGACAGCGATACGCGTATCGCCTGTCGTGATGAGCACGTCGAGCCCCTTGCGGAGTTCCCTTTCAAAGGCGTCCGGCCGCGTGCGGCAATAGTTCGCCGGGTCGAGGTCCGAGTTCGAACACGACGCGTTAGTCTTTGCGATCGTTCCCGAGCAACTGTCGTTGTGCCCGATAAAGACGACCGCCATTCGCTGGCCCTGGACCGATCGCAGGTAGGTCTTCACATTTTCGGCCTGCGTTACGAGGTCGCGAACTAGCGTCGCGCCTGAGAATGCGTGATTTGGCGTCGGCGCGATCAACTGTGTCGAGCGTGCGCATTCCATCCGCTCGAAAACACTGAATACGTTCTCTGAGCCCGTCGCACACAGGCTTGTGCCATGCGTGTCGCTTGTCAGCCAGTTGTAATTTTCTTGATCGCCGTTCGAGCACGGCGATGCGCTCGATGCGTTAAAGCCCTTTGAGATGCTGTCGCCCATCACGTCAAGGACCGTAACGTTGATCTGCCCACGGGCACACAAGGCGCAGAGCAGAATGCCAAGAACGGAAAGAGTTCGCCGCATCGAGATTTCTAACGGAATTCGCTTATTCTATTGCCCTTTCTTCAGGAACTCAACAAACTCGGCTGTGTTCCTCGTCAGTCCGGCAAACGTCGCGACAGGGCGGCCGTCGCCGTTCATGATCGCGTAAAACGGCAGCGCCACCGTGCCGAACATGTCCTGCTCCATCCGCTGCTGTCGCTCGTAGATCTCGCCTTCGCCGTCCGTGTAGAGTTGGACGAGGATGAATCTCTGAAGCTCGGCCGCGACCTCTTTCTTCGGAAAGATATTTGCCTCCATCCAGCGACAGTTGGTGCACGTATAGCCCGTAAAATCGACCAATACCGACTTATTCTCAGCCTTTGCTTTTGCCAGCGCACCCTCGTAATCATTGACCATCCATTTGGGCTCATCGTCGCCAGCTCCAAGCGGCCGCGCGGCCGAACGGCCCAGTTCCGGCGGGAGAAACGACTCCAGTTCACCGAGCTTCGCCCCAAAAAGGCCTGTCAGGAGATAGAAGGTCACGGCCAGCGTGACCACGGCCGAGAACATCCGCAGAGCCCCGAGGCGTTCGGGCTTTGAATCGTGCGATAACTGAAATTTACCCAGCAGATACAACGCCAGCACTACGCCGATCGCGATCCATACCGCAAGCACGACATCACGGGTGAAGATGCCCCATTTCCAGACCAGATCAACGTTCGAGATGAATTTCATCGCCGCCGCGACTTCAAGAAAGCCCATCGCGACCTTGACCGAGTTCATCCAGCCGCCCGCACGCGGCATGTGCGAGACGAGCTGCGGCGCGAGGGCCAACACAAAGAACGGCAGAGCAAAAATAGTCGAGAACGCCAGCATCCCGACCAGCGGCATCTGCCATTCACCCTGCGACGCCGACACGAGAATCGTTCCCACAAATGGCGACGTGCAGGTAAATGATGTCAGCGTAAAGGTCAGCCCCATCAGGAGAGCACCGACCACGCCGCTGCCCTCGCCCTCTTTACTACGCGTGACGCTATCGAGTTTGGTCAAAATACCAGTCGGTATCGTGATCTCGTAGGCGCCGAACAGGTTAAAGGCGAACAGCAAAAAGATCGCCGTGATCAGCAGATTGATCCATGGATTTGCCGCAAACAGGTTAATGCCGGCCGCCCCAACAAAGATCGCGAGCAGCATGCCAAGCAGCGTAAATGTCGCGATAATACCGAGGGAATAAATGAGCGCCAGCTTGACCGACTTTGCCCTGTTGCCCGCGGCGTGGTTCGTAAAATACGACACCGTGATCGGTATCATCGGGAACACGCAAGGCGTCAGCAGGGATAATGCCCCAAGCGTTATCGCCAGCCAGATGAACGGCCAGAGGTCGGTCGGCTGCTGGTTGTTTGTCGATATCCGTTCGTTGTTGGTCGCAGGTGAGCTTTCCGGCTGCGGAGCGCTGAAAATGTTCTTGATGACCTCGGCCCCGGTCGATGTGACGCGGACGGTGCGGGCCGGCAGGCAAATAGTGTCGTTGCAGACCTGAAAGCGAACGTCGATCGCCACGTCGTCAACGGCCGCTTCAGCCGTCGCCCTTAACGGCACTCTAAAGGTTGCTGTCTCGGTAAAGAACTTTGTAACTAACGCTTTGCCGTCAAGCCCAATGAACAATGGGTCCGGCTTGACGGTCGGTTTTGGCGATTCAACACTGCCAGAGATCTCGAACGGCCGGCCCTCCACCGCCGTTATCTTGGTGGCATACGGCCCGCCCTGCGGCTGGTCGGTGGCGTAGAGCTTCCAACCCGCGTCGAGAACGACCTTCAGGTCTGCCCGGATCGTGTCACCCGTCCTGATCGCTCCACCTTTCCCATCCGACGACAAACTCCACCGCGTCGGATCGTCCTGCGCCAGGACGGCCGTCGAAAGGGCAAGCAGTATCAGTAATGGCAGGAACGGTTTTCTCATCGAGCAGTCAAAAGGAGAATATACCATTTTCGCTGCCTTCAAGTTCAGTAACAATTCTTTCACTCCGTCTTGCTTGCTTACGGAAGCGAAATGCCGGTTTTTTGCAGTTTCACGGGGCGTCGCCTATAATGTTGTGTTTACGCTAGTAACGGAGGAGCCGAGTTTTGCCGAAAACAGCAACACGCCAAAAGCAGTCAGCCAAAACGGCGAGGGCGTCGGCGAACGGCGCCGGTGACGGTGCTGATTTCGTTGACGTTGAGCTTGCGATAGCCGAATACAAGGACCGCAAGGCCGCGCAACTCGCGGCGATCAGAAAAACCGATAAGACGGTCCTTCGCGAGATGCTCTATCAGATGGTGCTCGGCCGCCGCTTTGAGGAAAAGTGTGCCGAGGTCTAT
>CAZMQR010000071.1:0-9940 GCA_964568325.1 uncultured Chloracidobacterium sp.
CTCGTCGAGCAGCAGAACGGTGTATGGATTGTCGCGGAGTTGTTCTGTCAGGATACCGCCGCGTTCGCTGCCTACGATGCCGCGGGGCATACCGATGAGCTTTTCGATTCCGATCGTGCCGTCACCGTATTCGCTCATGTCGATGCGGATCATCTTCGACTCGTCACCAAACATGAATTCGGCCACGGCCTTGGCGAGTTCGGTCTTGCCGACGCCGGTCGGGCCGAGGAACAGCAGCACGCCGTCGGGCGCGTAGTGGTTCTCCTTGAGCGGGCCTTTGTTGAGGCGCAGCCGCTCGGCCACGGCCGTGACAGCTTCTTTCTGGCCGATTACGCGTTTGCCGAGGTCAGCCTCCATCGCCGAAAACCTGTCGCTGGTGTCGCGATAGATCATGTCCTTCGGGATACGTGATTCCTGGCTGATGACATCAATGATGTGCTCGGGCCGGACGACCATAGCCTCGGGCTCGTTGATCTCGACCTTGACGCTGGCGGTGTCGAGCCAGCCGATGGCCTTGTCAGGTAGGTGCAGGTTGCGAATGTATTTTGGCGACATCTCGAGCGCCGTGTCGATCGCCTCATCAGAGATGCTGACCGAATAGTTTTTCTCAAGCCTCGATCTAAGGCCCATCAGGATCTCGCGGGTTTCGTCGATTGTCGGTTCTGCAACCTTGACCAAGCGGAAGCGGCGGGCGAGCGCTTCGTCCTCGCTGATGTATTCCTTGTACTCGGTCATCGTCGTCGCACCGATGATGCGCAACTCGCCGCGGGCCAGCGACGATTTGAACATATTTGCCGCATCTGACGTGGTGCCCATCGCTGCACCGGCGCCGATGATAGAGTGCGCTTCGTCGATGAAGAGGACGATGTGGTCTTTCTCTTTGACCTCGTCGATGATGCCTTTGATGCGTTCCTCAAACATTCCCCGGAGCATCGTGCCTGCGACAATTCCGCCCATCTGAAGCTGGACGATATGCGTGTTTCTGAGGCGGGCGGGAACCTTTTCAGGCTCCAACTCGATCAGCCGTGCAAGCCCCTCGACGACGGCGGTCTTGCCGACACCAGGCTCGCCGACGAGCATCGGTGAATTCGACCGCTCGCGGTGCGAGAGGATCTCGATCATCTGATAGATCTCCTTCTCGCGGCCGATGGTCGGCGGAATCTTGTCCTGACGTGCGAGCTTGTTCAGCGAGACGCCAAAATGCCGCAGAAACGACGGCAATTCGTACTTCTGCCTGACGCGTTCCTCTTCCTTCTCGCGTTTTTTGATCCGCGTACGTGCGATCTGCGCGACCTCTTCGGACGGGACGCCAAGGTTTTGCAGAACGTCGTTGAGCACGCTCCGCTCATCGTTCGAAAGAACGTAAAAAATATCGCCCGAGTCGATCACACGACGCCCCTGCGAACGTGCGCGGTCCATCGCGCGTTTGAACAGTTCAGTGGTTTCGGGAGCAATGCGAAAACCTTTGCCTGAATGCTGACGCCCGTCTTCCATCCGCTTTTCGATCAGCATCTTGACCGAACGCGGATCGACCGACAGGTCGCGCATTGTGGACGAAAAGAGGTCGTCCTCTTCAAAAGCTATCGCATGCAGGATGTGCTCGATGGAGACATAGTTCTGTTCGCGTTTTCTGGATTCGCTCAGAGCGGTCTCTAAAACGCGCTGCCCGCTCTCGCTGAACTTGTCCTTATATGCGTCTATGTCTGCCATAAAACTCAGGCGTCAGATCGTCACGCGATCTAGCTAAATTCCATAATACCATCGCGCCAAAGCGCGTGAAAAGCCACTTTCGGCCCAAGGTGTCATTCGGTTCCGCGTTATTGAGAGGACGGTTCATAACTGTACATAAAACACGAGGTGCGGCTCCAAGCAACGCAAATGTTGATAGCAAAGGTGCGGCCTTCTCTTGGCTTGAATTCGAAGGTTATCGTATCGGATGTCGTCCAAGTCCCATCAAGCTTCTGCAGCCGCAAGAAAGGAAAGACAGCGAATGTCGAGTTGTGATACTTGCCCGAAGTGAGTTTCCCTTCATTTGAGCTTCTGGTGGTCGTAGATTCCTCAACATATATGCGCGCCATTGATGCCTCCAAAGCATCTGCGGGGGTAAGCGACGTGCCTGTCAGGCTCAGACGAACCGTGCTCCCCCAAGGCAATTCGCTCGGGGGCGTATCAAAGCTGAACTTACTGACGATCCCAGAACGGTGCTCGAAGGAGAACATGCCGGGAGAGGCTGAATTGTTGGGGTTCTGTCTATTTAGACTTACAAGATCATCACCCATCCGCGGATAGCCTTCGCGAAGCTTCCAAACCGCACCCGGCCCGTACGGGTTAACAGAACCGCCCGAGATCTTTCGTCTCAAGGCGATTGAATAATACTTCGGATCGGCGCTCGGCAGTAGATTGTCGATCGTACTCCACAATTCCGTGTAGCCATTCATCGAGGCTTGGGACCGCACGCTAGACAGGCCCTGCAGTTGTTCTTCCGACAAACTGAATTCGGCTATACCGCTCTCATCGGTGGTAGCAGTTCCGAACCGGTCCAGATTGACCGTGGCGCCTCTGAGTTTCTCTCGTGAGTCGCGGTCCGACACCTCGATGCGGAGGACAAGGCCGCTGATCTTCTCCTTGAGAGTTATCGTTATCTCGGGCGCTGCCAGCGCCGTTGAGAACCGTGGGACCGAAAATGGAACTGTCTTATCCTCGAAGCCCATCTTGGATACTTTTATCGATGAATTATCACCTGAATAACCCGTAAAGCGAACCGTCGCCCAGCCATCCGAACCGGTAACAACGCCATCGCCGTCGCCCGGTGAAACACTCGCTCCGCTAAGCGGAGAAGTTGTCCCGTCGCGCTTTTCACCCATGACCTTGACCTTCACAGGATAGATCCCGCCGTCGCTCCGTTTCTTGTCCATCGAGACGAAGAACTCCAGATCGTTGCCCTCAGCCCCTGGCGCGATCGAGAAGACGGTTTTCGCCGGAAAGTAATAGTCGCGTGTGACCTCGACGGTGAATCGGCCGGCCCTGCTCACATTTATGCTGGCAACCCCGTCAGAACCGGTTGTGCCGGAGTATCCTGAAAAAAGTCCGCCAACTAGGCGCACTGCGGCCTCTGCGATCGGCTTGTCCGTCTCGTTTTCGAGAACATGCACTCTGATCGTCTTGATATGTTCCTTGCGCTTGATGACAAGGGTCGTTACAAAGGTCTTGCCGACCGACCGAGGCACCTCGAAGGACGAATTCGACCCGTAGTAATCTTGATGCTCAGCCGTCACTCTGTAGGTTCCGGGTGTGATTAGAGTGTTCGTCGTTGCGTACCCCAAGGCGTCCGATGTTCTCACCCAACGGTCGTTAAACCCCTCGATCCTTACATCGACACCTGGAACAGGCTTCTGACTTGTCTCGTCAACCACTATGACGGTTATTCCCATTGCAAGGGTCCTTTCAAGACTCACGACGTGTGTCACGCCCTTTGTCGTATCGATACGGCCGCTGTACCCGTAAAAATCAGGGTGACTTACGCTGATCTCACAGCCTGAGCTGCCACCGGCATCGAAGAAGAACTGGCCTAGGCGGTCGGCGTAGCCAGTGTGATTGTCGCCGTCACATGCAATAAACACCTCGGCCGGGGAGACCGCGACGTTCTTGTCGTCGACGACTTTGAGAATATGGAATGGTCGCGGAGAGTTCTGTCCTGCCGACTTTTTGCCCTGCCCGCCCTGTGGAATCTCGACGCGGGTTCCGACCGCGATCTCACACACGCCGTTTATAGGAATCTGTCCGAGCGGGCAGACGGAGGTATTCTGCCCACCGCTTCCACGGCGCACCGGAATCACGATGCCCTCCGGGGACTGCTTGACCGCAACCACGGCTGAGTGTGACACCAGGCCCTGTCCAGTGATCGAAACGGTGCATGTATCGACTCCGGAAAGAGGAAAAATGGCTTCGCCTTTCGAGCTAGTACCAGCTTTGTGAATAGTCCCGTCTCCGCAATCAAGTGTAACTTTCGCACGTTTGATCGGTTTGCCCTCCTGATCCTCCACCCAAACAGTGAATTGCCCCTGGGCGGCTGCGGTCGTCACGGCAACACTCAATAACAGGAAGAAAAAGATAGTTCTCAGCATCGTGTTCATTTGTATTTCAATCCTCCACATCAAACTTAGGACACTCTCACGCTCCGAGTTCTTGAAAGGCCACAAGAAACGTCAAGCCCGGGCAAGTTACTTAGAGTAGGATTGGCTCCATTGGTCGATGAGATAGCCGCCGAGGAGTTTTAGTATCGTTCCGGCTTTGACGAAGGCTCCATTGACCAACATATTTTCGTCTCCAACACTAAGGATGATCCAATTGGGTTTCCCTGGATATACACGCCAAGTAAATTTGCCGCCATCCGGATAAGTTGGCCATCCTGGTCTTGTCTCGATAAACACGCCAGTAAAGTCCTTGTTGATAATAATTGTAACGCCCTTATTGATACGATTACCGTTCCATGTTCCCACAAACCTGCTGTCCTTAGTTTCGACTGGTTTAGATACACACCGCTTTCTATCGTGCGACTCGACGTAACCCTCCGGGCAGACACACGTAACCTCGCCTCTTGAATTCTTTCCACTTATACTCCCGGCCATCGTTCGGTCACAGGCCTGGGCCCGATCAGAAACACACCTGCCGCGAGAGTCCTCAGAGGCTTCTTCCCATTGTTTCCCGGGGGGACACACGCAGTTATAGCGGCCCAGGATGTCGAGATCGGTCGGGACAAGCTCGGGATCCCTCCGCTTACAGTCATTCGCCGCCTCGATCGCCAGGTTCTGCCGCGACTCGCATCGCTGGCCGTTTTTTGAATCGCTGAGCAGGATGAACCCGTTCCGGCAACCACATCGGAATCCACCCTCCTCATCCGGAACGGCAATGCCGCCGCGGACAGTTCTCTCGCAGGAACGGTTAAACTCTGCCTCGAATTCCTCCTCCGTTGCGCAACTGCCGTTAGGCCGCGTGCGTCCAGGAGGACAGCTTTGCCCCGGGACGTTGGCGGGCACGCACTTCTTCTCGGCCCGGGACAGCTTTGTTTCCGGCGGGCAGAAGCATCCCAACTTTCCCGTGCTGTCCTCGGTCCAGGCACTTCCGGAGATCTGACTCTCACAGTAATTTGCACGCTCATCCAGATGCGCTATTGATACGCACCCGCCCTTGGCATTGCGAGTTGCATCGCGCCACTGCTTGTCATCCGGACACCGGCACTCGTATTGACCCTCAGAATCTACAGGCGAAGCGACGAGATCAGGGTCTGTCTTTTTGCAGGCGGCTGCAGCCATCACCTGAATATTCCGAATGGTTTCGCAACGGCGATCACCTTGTTCGTCCACAATGGCACTGCCCGCGACGCAACCGCAACGAAAGCCGCCTGAGGTGTCCTCGAACGCGATTCCGCCTCGGACTGACCTTTGGCAATCGCTCTGGGCCTCGGCCCTGGCCTGGGCCGCCGTGCCGCAGGAGCCGTCTTTTAAGGTCCGTTCCGGCGGGCATGCTGAGCCCTTTTGGGCGGCGGCCTGTTTCATCGCCGTCGGCTTGCGGGTTACCTCGACGCTTAGGTTGCCGTTCCTCGTGAACGGCAATTCCCTCTCGTGTCCCGCAATATCGTTCCCGCTTATGGTTAAGAAACACCTGCGCGACGACGGAAGGATCGGTGGTTCGAACATGCCTTTGACGTCCGTGACGCCGCGTCGGGCAACTCCGTCGCCACAACTGATGTTGACGCTTGCGCCCCTGACCGGCTTGTTGTTCTGGTCGTATAGCTCGATCTTAAGTTCCGAGCCCGGCTCAGCCTTCTGTACACTCAGCACGATGCCGGTCGGATATTCTTTCAGGGACAGAGGTGAGACGATCGGCACAAAACCACGAGCTGAGACGGACAAATAACACGTCTCAGCTGTCGATGAAGCCACGCTCGCCTCGCCCTTTGCATCAGTAACGCCATTGCGAACGACGCCGTCGCCGCAATTTACAGTTACCGCCGCACCTCTGACAGGCTTGCCGGATTCATCCTCGACCTCAACTATGAACTGGTTCTGAGCGAACGAAACCGTCGCGGCGGCCGTAAGAATAATGAATAGAAATACAGATCTCAGCGTGACGTGCATCCTCAAAACATCCAGACCGGATAACGGAAGTTATGTGGGATCTAAAAGGGAGAAAACTCTCGTAAAATGACCGTGTTCGGTCATTCTCTGCGGAATTCGTCCTCGTGTCAATACCCTGTTTAGGGTATGACGATCACTTAGCGATCGCGGCGTTGACGATCTTCATGATCTCTGCCTCGGCCTCGGCCGCACGTCGTTCTATCTCGGCGCCGCGGGCGACGATATTGTCGGCGTAATCGCGGTCTTTCAAGGCGGCGGCGTTGATCTTGACGTTAAGAAAGGCGCCCATCACGGCCGACCGAGCGCACAGTGCGCCGACGCCGGCGTCTGAGACGGAGTTGGGATTTCCATGCTCGGCCATCGCGCGAATTATCTCGAACGCGTCCATGGAGCGTTCCATCGTGCGGAACGGGACCTCGGTGGCGTATTTGGTCGCGGCCTGGATCGCGTCAGTGCGGGCGGCCTTTTCTTCGTCCGAATTCTTTGGCAATCCGAACGCCGCCATCACGCCGTTGAATGCCGCCGTGTCCTCATCGACGAGGGCGAGCAGGTCGTCCTTGATCGCCTGCCCTTTGACGGCCCAGTCGGAGAACTCTTCCCAGCGGTCGTCCCAGCCGGCCTTGTGCGACGACAGGTTTGCGACCATCGTCGCGAGCGACGCGCCGAGAGCGCCGAGATAGGCCGAGATCGAGCCGCCGCCCGGGGCGGGCGATTCGGACGCGGTCTCCTCGGCAAAACCGCGGCAGGTCATATCGACGAGGCTGTCTGTCTTGTCTTCGGCTTCGAGCATATATTCAATAATTTTCTCTTCGGGCACGAACGGCTTTAGGTCGTCCAGGCCCATCGACTTGACCGCGATCTTGACGATCTCGGCCTCTGAAATGCCGAGCGAGCGGCGTTGTTTTCGCAGATAGTGCTTCCCGGCGTCGAGGATCGCCTTTTTTGGAACCAGACCAACGATCTCGAGGCCCGTGACTCGCAATCCACGCTCGCGCGCCTTTTCATCGACCTCGTCAAACGCAATATGCAGCGGCGTCTCTGACAGGTTAGTGATATTCATCGACACCTGCGCGATGCCGTATTCGCCGATAAACCAGCCGATGGCCTTTGTGCCCTTGAGCGTGCCGGGAATTGCCACAGGCTCGCCTTTGTCGTCGGTCACGATCTTGCCGACGATCGGGTCACCCTCGCGTTTTGGCCTGCCCTTCTCACGAACATCAAACGCCACCGCATTCGCCCGCCGCGTCGAGGTCGTGTTGAGATTGAAATTGACCGCAAGCAAAAAATCTCTCGCCCCGACCGCCGTCGCGCCCGAGCGGGCGACGCTCTCGGTAAACTCGATCGGGCCAAAGTCAGGTTTCCACTCCTCGCTCGCGACGCGTTCCTTCAACGCTTCGTACTCGCCCTCGCGGCAATTCGCCAGATTCCGCCGCTTCTCCTCGCTCGCGGCGTTCTCGTAAAGATATATAGGTATGCCAAGCTCGTCACCGATGCGTTTGCCTAAGCGACGAGCGTATTCCGCCGTCTCTTCCATCGTGATTCCCGAAACCGGTACAAGCGGACAAACATCGGTCGCGCCAAAACGCGGATGATCGCCCTTATGCCGTCGCATGTCGATCAGCTCCTGCGCCTTCTTGACCGCCTGAAACGCCGCCTCGACAACATCGTCCGGCTCGCCGACAAACGTAACGACCGTCCGGTTCGTCGTCGCGCCCGGATCGACGTCAAGCAGCCGAACGCCCGGCACGCGTTCGATCTCGTCCGTGATCTGCCCGATCACCCCAAGATCACGGCCCTCGCTAAAATTGGGAACGCACTCGATGAGTTTCATTAAGAAGCTCGTCCGACCTGGACTCTTGCGGGACGCAGCAGGCGGTCGCCGAATTTGTAGCCGCGGGTATATTCCTTGAGGATATTTCCGTCCTCGTCGGCCTCGGCCATGTCGACGGCCTCGTGGAGTTCGGGGTCAAAGACCTCACCGACAGACGGGACGGCGGTCACACCGACGCTCATTAGAGCCTGTTCGAACGAACGCGCTGTGCCGACGACACCCTCGCGAAGGTGCGTGATGTCAGGGTCGGTCTCGCTCGCCTCGACCGCACGGTTTAGGTTGTCGAGGACGGGCAGCAGAGTCGTCAGAAAATCGAACTGTCCCTGTTTCGCCTTGTCCTCAAGCGTCTTTTTCAAGCGCTCGCGCATTTCACCTGTTTCGCGTTCGAGCCGCGTTTTCTCTTCCTCAAACCGGGCCTGAACGCCAACGAGCTTCGCCTCGGCCGCCTCTCGGCGGTCAGTTTCGCCTTTTAGCTGCGCCTCAAGCACCAATTCGGCCGCCGGCCTAACTGACTCAGCCGCGATCTCTTCCTCGGCGACGTATTCGCCGTCGGCACTAAAACGCCGTTTGTCATTGACCGGTATTTTGCCGCTGGCCTCGTCGGCCGGTACCTCTTCCTGCTTCATTGCTCTCTTAAACACAATTTAATGATACGGCCTGCTCCGTCTTTTCTAAAACTAGTTCGTCGCGGCCGTCTTGCCTGCGGCCGTGAATCGCATCTCTCCATTCTCGGCCGACACCATTACGGTCTGGCCCGAGCCGATCTCACCGCCGAGCAGCTTGACCGCAAGCGGGTTCTGGATCAGCGATTGGATCGCCCGCTTGAGCGGACGGGCACCGTAAACGGGATCGTAGCCTTCCTGCACGATCAGGTCGCGAGCGGTCTGGTCGAGTTCGAGTGCGATGTTTCGCTCGGCGAGATTCGCCCTGAGCTTCTCAAGCTGCACGTCGATGATCGTCGCGATCTCGTCCTTGCCGAGCTGCTTAAAGACAACGATGTCATCGATGCGGTTGAGGAATTCGGGTTTGAAATGATCGCGCAAAACGCCGAGCACATCGGCACGTATGTCGCGGTCGGCGAGCGGATTCTCGGCCGCCGCCTGTATCTCGCGCGAGCCGAGATTTGAGGTCATTATCAGCACCGTGTTCTTGAAATCCACCACGCGGCCTTTACTGTCGGTCAGCCGGCCATCGTCAAGGATCTGCAGCAGCACGTTGAAAACATCAGGATGAGCCTTTTCGATCTCGTCGAATAGCACGACCGAATACGGCCGGCGACGCACGGCCTCGGTCAACTGGCCGCCTTCCTCATAACCGACATACCCCGGCGGAGCACCGATCATGCGGGCAACGGCGTGCTTCTCCATATACTCGGACATATCGAGCCGCACCATCGCGCGTTCGTCATCGAACAGGAATTCCGCCAACGCACGCGCCGTTTCGGTCTTGCCCACGCCCGTGGGGCCGAGAAATATGAACGATCCGATAGGACGATTCGGGTCCTGCAATCCCGCGCGAGCACGCCGAACGGCGTTCGCGACGGCCTCCAAAGCCTCGTTCTGGCCGATGACGCGTTTGCCCAGATTCGTTTCCATCTGGATGAGCTTTTGCATCTCGCCTTCGAGCATCTTTGAGACGGGGACGCCCGTCCATTTGGCGACGATCTCGGCAACGTCTTCTTCGTCAACCTCTTCCTTGAGGAAAACGCCGTCCTTTTGCAGCTCTTCGAGGCGTTTCTGCTCGGATTCGAGCAGCTTTTCGATCTCGGGGATCCGGCCGTACTGTATCTCGGCCGCCTTCGTCAGGTCGCCCGCCTGACGAGCACGCTCAAGCTCAAGCTTAGCTTCCTCAAGCTGCTCCTTGGCCGTGCGCATCTTCTCGATCTCTTCCTTCTCTGACTGCCATTTTGCCTTCATCGCCGAGGACTGTTCGTTAAGGTCGGCAATGCGTTTCTCAATATCGTCCAGACGTT
>CAZMQR010000072.1:0-9911 GCA_964568325.1 uncultured Chloracidobacterium sp.
GCAGCGAGGACCATTTGATGTGATAATAGCCGTCCCAATCGCCGCAGCAGATCGCATCGGTGCGCGTCTGCAGGAACGTCATCACCATCAGGATCGCGAGAAACCCGAAGATCAGATAAATGACACGGACAGCCTGTTCCGTTTCGAGAAATTCGGCCCAGGTCTGTTTCTTCGGTGTTTGGGACGGCGATCCGTCTGCCGTTTCGATCACGTTTTCGTCCATCTTAGGCAAGTGGATAATTGACAGTTGATAATGGACAATGAAGACGAGAGATCACATTGTCGCTCGATGTCCATTGTCTATTGTCCATTGTCCATTGTCCATTCATGACGTATCCCAAAGGAAATCTCTTCATTCCCGCCTCGCACGGCCACCTCGAGGCGATACTAAAGGAGTCGCCGGGCGAGCGCCTCGGCGTCGGCCTCGTATGCCACCCGCATCCGCTGGGCGGCGGAACGATGCATAACAAGGTCGTGTTTCGCGTCGCCGCGGGCCTTGTCGATGCAGGACTGACAACGCTCAAATTCAATTTCCGCGGCGTCGGTGCATCGACAGGCGAGCACAGCGAGGTCGAGGGTGGAGTTGAGGACGTTCGTGATGCGTTGAATTATCTCTCCGGCGAGTATCCCGGTGAGGGCATCACCCTTGCCGGCTTCTCATTCGGCTCGCGGACGGGAATGGAAGTCGGCATGAGCGACGACCGCGTCAAGCGCCTTATCTCGATCGGCACGCCGGTCGAGAAGTATCTGGATTATGACTTTCTCGTCCGCGTTACGAAGCCGATCTTGTTCGTCCACGGCAATCAGGACGAGTTCTGCTCGGTTGCGAGCTTGCGGTCATTGACGGACCGCATACCGCACGCTGAGGTCGTTATTTTTGAGAACTGCGGCCACTTTTTTGACGAGCACCTGAACGACTTGCGGTCCGTTGTGAGTGAGTGGACGGCAAAGATTGTTAGCCGCAGATAAAAGAATGACGCCGATAAAGCCTGATTGGATCTATCCTCTTTTATCTGTGTCATCCGCTTCATCTGCGGCCAAGACTCTGTAGTATTCTCGAACCATATGCATACCGAAGTGAGAGACGCAGCTATTCGCCTAACCATGATGCCAAGGGATACTAATGCCCACGGCACTGTGTTTGGCGGCATTATTTTGAGTTATATCGACGTCGCAGGCGGCGTCGAGGCCGTGAGGCATACGCGGCATAACCGGTTTGTGACGGTCGCAATGAAGGAGGTTATCTTTCACGAGCCTGTATTTATCGGCGATCTGGTGAGCTTTTATGCGAAGACGATTCGGGTCGGCAATACGTCGATCACGATCCACGTCGATGTCGAGGCCGAGAGGTTTGGCACGCCGGGCGTGCTGGTCAAGGTCACGGAGGCCGAGGTAACCTTTGTGGCGATCGACGAGGCCCGCAACAAGGTCGCGATTGGCGCGAGATCGACCGAGTGATTAGAATAGAAGAAAGGAGATCATTTTTGATGCCAAATGTGACGGCCGAGACGGCCACGGGAACAGTTTCATTTGACGCGCCGGCGGGCAAGAAGCTCGTGCTGGCGATAGAGGACAGCGGGATCGATATTATGCACCGATGCGGCGGCAACGCACGCTGTACGACGTGCCGCGTCGAGGTCCTGTCAGACTTTGTCGGCGAGCGAACAGACGACGAACAGGCGATATTATCGACAATAGACGGCATCAGCGACATCACGCGCCTGTCGTGCCAAATAAGGCTGAACGATGACATCCATGTGCGTGTCATCAACCAAGCAAGCATTGCGGGAATCGACGCGGGCACGCGGCCCGAAGATTAAGGGGTTTTGAGTTCAAGCTTTCGCTTGTGCCTTAGGTCAGTCGGAGCAAGCAAAAGCTTGAACTCAGAACAAGGAGACATTATGGGAACAAATACAACTTATACAGCAAAAACATTCGACCTCAGCGACCTAACCGGCATCTCGAACGAGACGCTGGCGATGCACTTCAAACTTTACGAGGGCTATGTCGCGAATACCAATACCTACAACCAGCGCATCGCCGATCTGATCGGTGCAGGTGAACTTGACGCCACGCAGGTCGCGGCTTACAGCGAACTCAAACGCCGATTCGGCTTTGAGTACAACGGCATGGTGCTGCACCAATACTACTTCGAGAATATGCAGAAGCACGGCACGGGCGACCCATCGACCGGCGATGCGTTCATTAACGCGGCCGAGGCGAGCTATGGCAGCTACGATGTGTGGAAGGCCGATTTTGTCGCGACCGGCAAGATGCGCGGTGTCGGCTGGGCGGCCTGCTATCAGGACCCGTCGAATGGCGCGATCTCGAACCACTGGATCGACCTGCACGAGACCGGCAACGTCGCCGGCTTTACGCCGATCCTCATCATGGACGTGTGGGAGCACGCCTGGATCAAGGACTATGCCCCGGCCGACCGGCCGAAGTATATCGAGGCATTCTTCTCGAACATAAACTGGGACGTCGTAAACTCGCGGGTTGGGTAGATGGGCGTTAGAATTTAACAGGATGGACAGGATATGCAGGATTTGATTCATCCTGTTTATCCTGTACATCCTGTTCGAATATATGATCGAGGAAAAGGTATTAGTTCAGAAATTTCTCAACCGCAAGCAGCGTGAGCGGCTGCGCAAGCCTGATTGGCTCAAGATCAGGCTCGGCGACCCGCGTAATCAAAATGCTGTTCTCGACCTGATCTCGGGCCTCAATCTGCACACCGTTTGTCAGGAAGCGAAGTGCCCTAACATATTTGAATGCTGGACCGATAAGACCGCGACGTTCATGCTCGGCGGCGACACCTGCACGCGGCATTGCGGCTTTTGTGCTGTCAACAAGGGCAAGCCGATGGATCTCGACCCGCAGGAACCTGTGCATGTGGCGGAAGCGGTCAAGCACCTGAAACTCGAACATGCCGTGATCACATCGGTAAATCGCGACGACCTGGCGGACGGCGGCTCGATGCATTGGGCCGAGACGATCTTTCGCGTTCGCGAAATGAACCCGACGTGCAAGGTCGAGGTACTCATCCCGGATTTTAACGGTGACGAGGACGCATTGAATAATGTGTTGAGGGCGCGGCCCGACGTACTCAATCACAATACCGAGACCATCGCCCGCCTTTATCGCCGCGTGCGGCCCGATGCGATCTACGATCAATCAATGGAGCTGCTCTCGCGTGCCGCACACTGGCGCGACCGCTCGCAGCCATCGATGTTCACCAAGAGCGGTATAATGGCCGGCCTCGGTGAGGAATTTGACGAGGTGGTCGATCTGATGCGCGACCTGCGCAAGGTCTCATGCGACATTATGACCATCGGCCAATATCTGCAGCCATACGAGAAGCGTCTGCCGGTCGAGCGTTATGTCACGCCTGACGAATTCGCTGAATGGAAAAGGCTCGGTGAGGCCATGGGCTTCAAGCACGTCGAATCATCACCGCTGACGCGCAGTTCGTACCACGCACGGCAACAAACCGAAACCGGCGAGAACGCAAAAAGACCTAATTAAGGGATCTCGGCAGTGTCGATCTCGTCGGTCAGTTGGTCGGCAGTATCGTGAATACCACCGAGGTCGATGTACTCGATCTGGACGCCTTCGTCATCAGGCTCGGGCAGGCCGTCGCCGGTGAATCTGACCAGGACGACGGTGATGTTGTCTTCGCCACCGTTCTCGTTCGCGATCTTGACGAGTTCGGCACACGCATTCTGAAGCTCACCGATGTTGTCGACAACGATCTGCTGCATCTCACCGGCGGCCACCTTGTTTGAAAGTCCGTCGCTGCAAAGCAGGAATACGTCATCGCGACACGGCTGGACCCGAGCAGAAACGGGATATATCTCATTCTGAGCGCCGAGGGCCTGGAGAATGACATTCTTGAGCGTATGCGTCTCCGCCTCTTCGGCAGATATCTGCTGTGCGTCGATAAGCTGCTGGACGAGCGACTGGTCCTTGGTTACCTGATAGATCACCCCATTACGAACCAGATATGCGCGGCTGTCGCCGACCTGAATGATGTCAGCGGCATTCGGCGTCACGCCGAGGCCTGTGAAGGTCGCGCCCATCCCCTGATACTGCGGATCGCGCCCCTGCTGGTGGATCAGATAATTTGCAAAAACCGTTGCGTCGTAGAGTTTGTTGATCAGGTAATGGCCCTGATTCTCAGCGGTTGGTGGCTCGTCGTCATTCGCTCCCAGCAGCTTTTCGCTGACGGTCTCGACCGCCATCGTGCTGGCTACTTCGCCGGCGAGGGCACCGCCCATGCCGTCCGAAACCGCCATGACCGCACCGGCGTCAGCAATATCAAAACTCTGACTCTCAACGACGAATTCGCCGTCAGGCTGGTCGCTCGTCCAAGCCTTGGACTTTGCGACGTTCAACAGCAGATAATTGTCCTCATTGCCTTTTCGGACGCGGCCGATATGCGATGTGGCGTGGACCTCGACAGTGAACATATCTAAGCAATAATGGGCACGGAACGGCGAGATCCGGGCAAAAATAAGTTACCACGAATTCCGAAAAACTCGGAACTCGAAACTTAAGACAGGGCCTGATCCAGGTCCTCGATTATGTCCTCCACGTCTTCGATACCGACGGATATCCGCACAAGGCCATCGGTGATCCCAAGTTTATCACGAGTTTCGGCGGGCACGGACGCATGCGTCATCGATGCCGGATGCGAGATCAGGCTCTCAACTCCGCCGAGGCTCTCGCCGAGCGTGCATAACTTCACGGATTCCAATACCTTACGAGCATTGTCAAGCGAGCCGGTCTCAAATGAGACCATTCCGCCAAAGCCAGACTGCTGGCGCTTTGCAAGCTCGTGCTGCGGATGCGAAGCGAGGCCGGGATAATAGACCTTCTCGACACCCGGGTGCTCAGCGAGAAAACTTGCCACGAGGCGGCCGTTCTTATCGTGAGCTTCCATGCGGACGGCTAGTGTTTTTGTGCCGCGCAGGACGAGGAACGAATCGAACGGCGAGAGTATTGCCCCGACGCCGTTCTGGACGAATCCGATCCATTCGGCGTCAGCCTCGTCATTGAGAGCGACAAATCCGCCGACGCTGTCAGAGTGGCCGTTGAGATATTTCGTCGTCGAATGCACGACAATATCGACGCCGTGCTCGACCGGCCGTTGAAAGTACGGCGACATGAACGTGTTGTCGCACACGACCTTTGCACCGCGTGTATGGGCCAGTTCAGACACGGCCTTGAGGTCGGTCACGGTCATCACCGGATTGGTCGGCGTCTCGACAAAGACCATCTTTGTGTTCGGTTTGAACGCACGCTCAAGATCATCGACATTAGACGTATCCGCGAGGCTAAACTCGATGCCGTAGTCGCTCAAGATGCGATTGAACAGCCTAAATGTGCCGCCGTAAGTATTGTCACCCAGAATAACGTGGTCGCCCGCCTTTACGAGCTTTAGCGCGGCATCGATCGCCGACATTCCTGAGGCAAAGGCGAAACCGAACCGAGCACCCTCGAGCGCGGCGATATTCTTCTCAAGAGCGGAGCGCGTCGGATTCTGTGTGCGCGCGTACTCGTAGCCCTTATGCCGGCCGAGCCCGTCCTGTGCGTATGTCGAGGTCTGATAGATCGGCACGCTGACGGCCCCGGTCGTCGGGTCCGGCTCGTTGCCGGCGTGGATGGCGGTGGTCGAAAATCCCATAAATTGTTGTATATTTTATCGTTTTTGATCTGATTTAACTATCACCATTCGGCTGTTATGATATTTATGAGATCATAATCATCACTAATGATGGGCGATGGACATTAACGGCCTCGAGGTATTTGTAACGGTGGCGAGGGAACGCAGCTTTTCGCGTGCGGCCGAGGTGCTTGGCCGCACGCAGCCCGCCATAAGCCAGGCGATACGGAGGCTCGAGGCAGACATCGGCGAAACGCTGTTTGACCGATCATCGAAGGACGGGACGCTGACTCCCGCCGGCGAGGTATTGGTCGGGCATGCGAAACAGATGCTCGATCTGCGACAGCACGCTCTTGTCGCTGTCAGTGAACTCCGCGACCTGCGCTACGGAAAGGTCACGATCAGCGCCAATGAGCATACGGTCTTTTACCTGTTGCCGGTGATCGCCGAGTTTCGCAAACAGCATCCGCTCATCAAGATCGAGGTCCAGCGAGGCGTTGCCAGCCGCATCCCAAAGCAGATCACCGCCCGCGAGGTCGAGCTCGGCGTCATCTCGTTCACGCCAAGGGACGCAAGCCTGCGTTCGGTCCCGGTCCTGGCCGATGAGCTCGCGCTGATCGTCTCGCCTTCGCACCGGTTTGCCGGACAACAGCGTGTCTCGATCAGAGAGCTTGCTGAGGAACCGTTTGTCGCACACAATGCTCCGTCTCCGTACCGACAAAAGGTAATTGAAGCATTTGAACGGCACGACACGAAACTCAACATTGTCATAGAGTTACCGTCGCTGGAGGCGATCAAGAAACTGGTCGAATCAGGCATCGGCGTGGCTCTTGTCCCTCGGCTGACGGCAAGCGACGAGATCGCCGCGGGACGCCTGTGTGCCGTGTCGGTAAAGGAAATGCGGCTCGAACGCAAGCTAAACATCATTTACCGCCGCAACTCCCAGCTCTCACACGCCGCCCGTGAGTTCCTGGACCTGGCGAAACGCCTTCGTGGCCGGCATGTGCCTATGGATTGACGACGTTTTAGGTTAGAATCTAGGCGGATTTCACGAACTCTAAACGAACTTTGGAGAAGTATGGCTGAGAGCGAATCAGGCGAACTTATTTCACCGTCCGAGCGGCGCGGTTCGGACCGTAAGAAATTGATCATCGACGTCCGCTTTGAAGGCGGCGATGGGACCGGCATCGCAAACACACGCGATATCGGATCCGGCGGCCTGTATATGACGACGACCGCTCCATTGGGCCATGGCACACCGATAATGATGACGTTGAGCATCGGCGAACGCACGATGAACCTCAACGGTGTTGTGGCCTACTCCGATCCCGGCCACGGCGTCGGCGTCCGGTTTCGCGACCTCACGGCGGAGGATGACGCATTTCTACGCGCAGAGCTAGAGATGATCTAGGCGACTATGTTCGATCAATTCACATTGGGCATCGAGGAGGAGTTCCAGATCGTCGATCCGGAAACGCGTGAGCTGAAATCGCACGTTTCTGAGATTCTCGACGAAGGGAAAAAGTTCCTCGGCGAGAAGATCAAGCCCGAGATGATCCAGTCCATGATCGAGGTCGGAACGGGCGTCTGCGCAAACATCCAAGAGGCACGCACGGACATCACGTCGCTTCGCTGCATCATCTCGGACCTGGCCCGAAAAAAGGGCATGGCGATAGTCGCGGCCTCGACGCATCCGTTCTCAAAATGGTCCGAGCAGGAAATATACGACGGCGACCGTTACAAGCTACTAGTTGACGAGCTGCAGATGGTCGCGCGCTCGCTGTTGATCTTTGGCGTCCACGTCCACGTCGGCGTGCCCAATGTTGAGCGGCGGATCCACATTATGAATGCGGCCCGCTACTTCCTGCCGCACATTCTGGCAATGACCACGTCGTCGCCGTTCTGGCTCGGCCATAACACAGGGCTAAAATCCTATCGGTCGGAGGTCTTCAAAAAGTTCCCGCGCACAGAGATACCGGACCACTTCGAGTCGTACCAGCAGTATGAGAGCTACGTGGAACTACTCGTTCACATGAACTGCATCCAGGACGGCTCAAAGATCTGGTGGGACGTGCGGCCGCATTATAAATTCCCAACGCTGGAATTTCGCGTCTGCGATATACCGACACGCGTGGATGACACCGTTGCCGTCGCGGCCCTGTTTCAGGCGATCGTCGCGCGGCTGCACCAGTTGATCGATAAGAATCTGGGATTCCGCATCTATAAGCGCCGCCTGATACTCGAGAACAAATGGCGCGCGATCCGTTACGGCCTCGACGGCAAGCTGCTCGATCTCGGTAAACAAAAAGAGGTCCCGGTAAAGGACCTCATCCGCGAGCTGCTCGAATTCGTCGAACCGGTCGTAGAACCGTTGGGATCGCGTCACGAGATCGAACACATTCACACGATCCTCGATCGCGGCACCTCAGCCGACGAACAGCTGCGGGTCTACGAAGAGTCCGACGGCAACTTCAAAGCGGTCGTCGATATGCTGATGAAAAACACCCTCGAGAATGTCCCATCTAGCGGATCGAGACCGTAAGCGTGTAGCGCACCGATCCTCGGCACTCGTTACTGATGTCGAGATAATTACTGCCGCTGTCGGTGATCATACTGACGCTTGAACCGCCGTTAAACGTTACGCATCCACCGCGGGAACTGACATTGGCGGTCAGCCGCTGGCCCGCCCTTGCCCCCAAAACATAGGTCTTCGTTCCATGGCTCCTGAGCGTCCCCGATACTGACGCGGATGTGCTGCCGCGGCTAAACCGGATCCGCGTCTGGGCCGGTGTATCCATAACGGCACCCATAAAGATCATCACCAGGATCAACAGGTTTGCACTGAGTATTTTCATTAAAGTAGTCCTCTCCCTTTCTTTCCTATTGAACTCGTTTTGAGGCTCAGTACCGCACATTGGATCTGTCGGTACCTCACCTCAATTGGTAATGCGTAAAAAACTCGGGATAAGCGTCAAATACTTCGCGGGGTTACGTAATGAATGTCACTATTGAACTGTCAGGCTATATCTCGCCGCGACCGGCCAGTCATCGCCCGCGAGTAGATACTGGATCTCATATTTGCCCGGCTCCGGGGCCGTGACTTGCCACTCACAATTGGAGAGGTCCTTTACCCAGTACCACCTTCCCCAATGCTGCTTTGTACCTGCGTTAAAGATGCCAACCCAATGGCCCGCAGTATTGAGCCCTTGCGTCGAGACCTGGACCGTGAAGCGCGAGCCCGCGGCAACAGTTGCCGGTGCCTGAACACCGTAGCTGCCGCTCGCGCAGCCCTTGATGCCCGAAATGCACCAGTCGCGGCCTTCGCCTCGATTCACAACATTCTTTAGCCAGCAATGCGCAGGGCGGCCGTTAGCACCGGGAATCGGTATTGTGTACGTAAAGGCGAGGCATTTCGAATCGGCCGCACAAGCATCACGGCAATCCTCCCAAACGGGCCGCGTCAGGTCAAAATCTTTATAGTCGCCTCGCTCAAGGCCATAGTTTTGCATGATCTTGAATTGCGAAAACGCCGGCTGCGACGCCCCAATGATCGCACAGAAAGCAGCCACAGCAACGAACGTCAATCGTCTTGTGTTCATACTCGATCTCTCCAAACGGATGTAATTTATATCGCTGTACTGCGATAGTATGCCCGTTTGGCGATGCGGTCAATAGGTTCTTTTTAGGCGGAGTGGGCGAGTGCGAGTTTTAAGAAGTTTTCAAAGAGGATGCGGCCGTCGCGGCTTTCGTTGGGGTGTTCCCAGCGGGTGGGATTTTTTGACCAGTCCTCGAACGATTTTTCGAGGTGAAACTGGACGCAGTAGATCAATTGCCCATCCGAACGCTTGACCATCATCTGGTTCTTGCAGAGGTATGAGGTCGCAAGGAGCTTGAAGCCGGCGGGCAGGCCGTCTACCTGGACGCCGTGATTTTGCCAGACGCGCAATATGTCGTCCTGCGTAGTGTATTCCTGCCAGATGCCTGACCGCTGGTCGTCAGTGCCCGCAAATATCGGATCCGCCTTGTCGAGGATCTTTACAAAACGATACTGATACTCAACGAGACGATCATCCCGGCGGGCGGCCAGATCGAGGTCGTCGAGCGTCTTGAGCTTAGCTCCAAACGCCATACCGACCAGCTGATGTGCACCGCAGATGGCAAGGACAGGGACCTTTGTCTTGTGGATAAAGGTCCTAAAGCTCTCTATGTGTTCGGGATTATAGTAGTCAAAGTCAGCGAACGT
>CAZMQR010000073.1:0-9910 GCA_964568325.1 uncultured Chloracidobacterium sp.
TCGATCTCGCGACGATGCCGGACGACCTGCAGAAGCTCATCCGAGCGAATGCGCCGAATTCCGATCACCTCAGCGAAGTGTGCGGCCGGTGCGCACGGCTGTTTGAAAGAGCAAAAGACCAGATAATCAAGGATGCCGCCGTTCAAAAGGACGGCTCGCATGTGCTCTCGACGCCGCTCAGGCTCGACGCCGATCCGCAGTTCACCGGCAAAGGCGTGACCATCGCATTTCTTGACTCCGGCTTTTATCCGCACGTCGATCTGACCACGCCGGTCAACCGCATTGTCGCGTATCGAAATCTGCTTGATGCCGACGGTGATATGTCGTCTCTGCTCGAGCCTGACGTGGCGAGTTGGCACGGTATGATGACCTCGGTCGTGGCTGCGGGCAACGGCTCGTTGTCGAATGGCTTTTATCGCGGTATCGCTCCCGATGCCGATGTGGTACTGATCAAGCTGGCCAAGACCGGCCGTATCACCGACCAGAACATCCTCGACGGCCTGACGTGGGTCCTTGAGAACCGCGAGAGGCATAACATCCGTATTGTCAATATTTCCGCAGGCGGTGACGATGAAGCAAGCTATCTGCACGATCCGCTGTCGCAGATAGTTGAGGAATGTTCGGCGGCGGGCATCACGGTCGTTTGTGCCGTGGGCAACGCCGGCCATTTGCCCGGCCATCCCGTGGTGCCGCCAGCCAGTGCACCGTCGTGTATTGCCGTCGGTGGGCTGGACGATGACAACTCAATAAATCGAGCGCGACGCGGCATGTATCGCTCATCTTACGGCCCTACCATCGACGGCCTGCAAAAGCCCGAGGTCATCGCATCCTCGATCTGGATACCGGCCCCGATCCTGCCCAATACGCCGACCGCTCAACAGGCCGAGCTACTCGAGAAGCTCGACCAGAGTAGCGATATCGACCTTTATGACATCATTCGCGAAAGCGGCGGTATCGACCCCGAACTCGACGCCGCCCTCGACCGTCCCGTCCACAGCATTAGGCAGATCATTACGCTTAAGATACGGCGTGAAAACGTGATCACCAAGAACTACAAATATGTTGACGGCACGTCATTCGCGGCACCTATCGTCTCGTCGGTTGCCGCACAACTGCTAGAGGTAGACCCAGATCTCACGCCTTCCGAGATCAAGCATATCCTAATCTCAACGGCCGAACGCCTGCCGCATTACGAGGTCGATCGGCAAGGCTGGGGCGTGATCGATCCGCGCCGCGCAGTTGAGTGGGCTCTAAGGGAAACCGGAACCTAAGACGTCCAAGACCTGTTGCTGAGATCGTCAATTATTTGGTGACCGGTTCGCTCCCGGCGGGCGCGGCCCCGTTCGAGGTGTTGTGGCTGGTCGCGGCGTCGGTGAGCCAGCCGGTCTCGGCGTTGCCGGCGGTCGGACAGGTGTCGGCGACGGCGGCATCATCGGCGTCGGCGTCGGTATCGGCGACATTCGCGGCGTCGGCGATGGACGCGTGTTTGCGTTCAAATTGAAGTTGAAATTGGTGTTGAGATTCGAATTGAAGTTCGAATTCATATTGAAGTTGAAGTTCGAATCGAAGTTGGCGTTAAGGTTCGCATTCGGAGCGTTCGTGTTGATGTTGTTAGCGTTGGTGGGCGTGTCCTTCTGAAGCAGCCAGAACATGAATGCACCACAGCCGAGGACAAATACCGTGCCCAGGATAGTGAGCACGACGGTTTTTGCCGTGTTCGGCGGAGGCGGTGGCGGCGGAAAATAGGTCGTTGCCGGACGCTGCCTGACCTGCTGCTCGCGAGGCGATGACGTCGGGATCACGATCCTCTCGCCACTGCCCGGTTCGCCCATGGCTGGATCGGGCCGGCGACGGATCACGGTCTCCTGGCCGAGGTCGTCGTCCTCTTCGCTCGGTATCGCGACGAAAGTTGGCGGATCGCCGTTGATCAGTTCGGTGCCGTCTTTGGTGCAAAATTTGATGACCTCTTCATCAAAGCGCGTATTGCAAACGGGGCAGTATCTCATAGTGTTTTTCGTGGGATAAAAAGACGTGTCATTCTATCACGAAACGTCGCGGTCATTCCCTAAACCCGACGGCTGTCCAGAACGACGTCGTGCTGAACGAAATGTCGCTCAGCCTGCACCGCCGCATCATTGCCTCGATCTCGACCTTTGAGAATCGCTGTTCTAGGCTCGTGCCAAAGCGGTCCAATGCATCGTTACGCATAACATAAAAACTGTTGTTGCGATATTGTGAGAGCGGAAAGCTTGCGACATTCACGCCCACCTTTTCGAGTAGCCACGCCGCACGGGCCAGCGGCCAATATAGCAGCAAAGCGAGCACCTGGCTGATCGCAAATCTAAAGCCGTGCGGCAAGCGGCAGACGACACTGCGTATCGCATTGCTAATGCGCCAGATCAGCCTAAACCACGCCGGGCGATTGTCGAAATTGTAGTAGAGATACACGAGGAATGGCGCACCGGCTTTGAGCTTTGTGACACACTCACGCATGCCTGCCTCGGTATCGGGAATGTGGTGCAGCACGCCGAGGCTGTAGCCAAAATCGCATTCTCCGTCATCGAGCGGAATATTGCCGGCACCGGCGAGAGCAAACTCGACATTCGACGTCCCGGCGAGATTACGTCTCGCAACATTCAACGCGTCCTCGCTCGGATCGAACAAATACAGTTTGCCGACACGAGGTGCAACGAGCTTCGCCCAACGGCCGCTGCCGCAGCCGAGGTCAAAACCGACGGCGCTCTCAGGCAAACGGTTCCACGGAAAGATGCTGAAATAGTTATCAAACATCCGCCCGAGCTCTTCCTCGCTCAACGCAGACTGGTCAAACCGCGACCATTCGTCGCCGAATCCGGCAACCACCTGTTTGTCGATGTTCTCGGGCTTCCGCAATGGACTATCGGTCAATGAACCTCTGGTACCACAGCTCCAGCATCAGCAGCGTCCAGATCTGGAACGAGTGGTCGAATTTGCCTTCGATATGCTCATCGACGTATTGGCGGAGCATCTCAGGCCGGATGATGCCGCGCTTTAGCGCTCTTTCAGATAGCAATACTTCACGTAGGAAACCCTTCATCTCGCCACGCAGCCATCGTCCGACGGGCACGCCAAAGCCCATCTTGCGGCGATAGATGACCTCGGACGGGACGAGGCGTGCGGCGACCTTTTTCAAGAGGTACTTTGTCCGCAGGCGATTCATTTTGACGCTCTCGGGAAGGCTTGCGGCAAACTCGATGAGCTTGTGATCGAGGAACGGCGAGCGGGCCTCGATCGAGTTTGCCATCGACGCGATATCGACCTTTACGAGCAGGTCATTTGGCAGATATGTCATCTGATCAGTGAGCAGCGTGGCGTCGAGAATGCCTGAGCCATTGGCTCGGTCAAACCATTCGTCGAGAAAATGTGAGGTGTGCTGGCCCGCGACCGAGTGAGCAAATTCGTCTGTGTAAAGTGACGGTTTGACCGCCGGTTTGAACGTGGACATCCAGCGGAAATACCTTTCCTTTCGCTCCTCGTTCGCCGACGTGAAAAATCGCTGAACGTCTCGGATGCGTGTCTTTTTCAGTTCCGACGAAGGCAGCAGATTGATCGGCCCTTCGATAAACAGCTTACGCAGTGGGCGCGGAATGCTGCGGTACATATCCGCGACCTCCATCGCCATATACCGCTCGTAACCGGCAAAGCTCTCATCGCCGCCGTCACCGTTGAGGGCGACCGTGACGTGCTTGCGCGTTTCTTTTGAAACGTAATACGTCGGTATCGCTGATGAGTCGGCGTATGGTTCGCCATAGTGTTCGACGAGCGTCGGCAGCACCTCAAGCGCGTTCGGGCGGACGATGAATTCGTGATACTCGGCCCCGACGTGCTCGGCTACGCGGCGGGCGTATTTCAGTTCGCTGAAATCTTTTTCCTCAAAACCGATCGAAAAGGTCTTGACGGGCTTGTCGCTCTCCTGCGCCATCAGCGCGACAACGGCTGACGAATCGACGCCGCCCGAGAGGAACGCTCCCAACGGCACCTCTGAGATCATCCTCAGCCGCGTCGATTCGCGCAGGATGCGTGTCGTTTCCTCGATCGCTTCTTCCTCGGTGATCTTTATCTTCTTTGAGAAATCGGGGAGCCAATATCGTTTTGTCTCGATCCGGCCGTCCTTCCATTTGAGCCAATGCCCCGGCTCCAGTTTTCTGATCGCCTGGAACGCGGTCTGGGGTGCCGGAACGCAGAGATACGACATATAACTGTCGATCGCCTCGTGGTCAACGTCACGCGAAATCGACGGATGCTCAAGCAGCGCGGTAAATTCCGAACCGAAAATAAGGTCGCCGTTGGTCTGGTGCGAATACAGCACCGGCTTTTTACCGACGCGATCGCGGGCAAGGAAGAGCGACTGGTCGCGCGCGTCCCAGATCGCAAAGGCGAACATTCCCCGCAGATGCTGCAGGCAATCAGGCCCGTATTCGTCGTAGAGAACGACGACGGCCTCGGTGTCGCTTTTTGTGCGTAGCTTATGGCCGCGTGCGATCAGCCCTTCGCGGAGTTCCTGATAATTGTAGATCTCGCCGTTAAAGACGATGGCCTTTGTCCGGTCTTCGTTGTAGATCGGCTGCTGGCCGCTTGCCAGGTCGATGATCGACAATCGCCGCATTGCGAGGCCGGCATTCTCGTGGATAGAGAAGCCATCCTCGTCAGGCCCGCGATGCAGGATGGTGCGATTCATCCGCTCAAGCAGCGAGCGGTCAACGGGCGAGCCGTTCGCGTTCACATATCCGGTAATGCCGCACATTTATGTTCTCTGGGCGAGGCCGCGAAGCTGGGCGTTCACACGCCTCTGCGACTCAGCTCGAATGATACGCTCATTCTCCTTGCGTTCCCGATAAACGGTCCACCCAACGCCGATGAGTATGAACAGGAAAACCTGTATCTGAGTTCGCTGCCGGTAGGCCGTGCCGACATTTCCCTGGAAGATCGAATAGGCGAGAGTGAGCAGCAGGCTAAACAGCAACACGGGAAATGCGTTCCGCAGCTTGTTCTTGATGGTGTAAACAAGTCCCATGACCAGTAGCGGCATCATCGCCCACCAGATGAGCACCTCAGGTATCGTGATGGCCTGACGAAGGTTGGCCGCTTGCCACGGAAACGGTGCGAACATCAGATATGCGAAGCCTATCGGAATAGCCGAGATGGCACCTTCGGTCGTTGATACATCCGATTCCTCATTAAAGCCTGACTCGGCCGCACGGGCGAGGTCCATACGGCTGCTCTGCACGCGCGAGAGATTGCCGAAGACCTCATACTCAGCCGTCGCGTTGCGCATTACGCCGAGGTACGTCAAAGCGATGCCCAGAGCGACAAGCACGAGCGTTCGTCGCATCACCGAACGGTTGCTCGTTGACATGCCAATAACGAAGCTGCCGCCAACGGCAACCAGCACCATGTAGAAGATATAGAACCTAAGCGACAAGATGCCGAAAAGCGAAAAGACCAGTGCCGCCATCGTGGCGTACGAGACCTTTTTCTGGAGTTCCATCACCATCGTCATCGCGGTCACGAGTAGAAAAATGATGAGGCCGTCCTTGAGCAGTTGGCCAGACCAGATAACAAACGACGGGAATATTGCGATCGCGATGGCCGAGGCCTTGGCGACATTCCGATTGCTAAAGATCTTCAGCGCGCAAAAGTAGACCATCGGCGCCGTAGCGGCACCGACGACGGCGACAAACGATTGGGCAGCGAAGATGTTCCGTCCGACGAGCAGATAGATAAAGGCCGTCAGGTAATTCATGCCCCAGCCCGCGCCACTCGCCGGCTGAGATTGGTAGGCGAGTACGCCCTCGACCTCGCCGCGGCCCAGCCATGCGTTCGACATGATATTGCCGTTAATGTCGTATGCGAGGGCATCACCGCCAAAGAACGGACGAAGGTCAAAGACGTGGATGAAGATGCCAAATGCCATTCTAAGAGCCAAGGCTACGAGGAAGATCGTAGTAATGAACTCTTTGTCGTCGGATGCGGCCCGTCGAAAACCAAGAACAAAAGCCGTCGAGGCAATAAGAACGACACCCAACGCGATCGCACCCTCAGGGAACGGCACCGCAAATGCTGTGACACCGATGACCAGCAGGCATGTTATGCGCAAGAACGCGTTTCGCATCTACACCGAGCCCTCCCGGACCACGAGGTTGTTCTCAAGCACGAGAGCATCAAAATCAGCCTTTTGATACGTATTGACAGCGTCCTGCGGCGTGCAGACGATCGGCTCCTGCACGTTGAATGACGTGTTGAGCAGGATCGGTATTCCAGTGAGTTTTTTGAATTCGTCAATCAACTGCCAATATCGCGGATTCGCGTGTTTGCTTACCATCTGCGGCCGCGCGGTGCCGTCTACGTGAACGACCGCCGGTATCTTGTCCCTGTAATCGTCAGCGACAGCGATCACCGTGATCATGAACGGATCATGATGCTCGACGCCAAACACTTCCTTTGCGGCCTCCTCGTGCATAGACGGAGCCAGCGGGCGAAACCACTCGCGCAATTTTACCTTTTTATTCAGTATCTCGCGCATATCCGCGCGACGCGGATCGGCGACGAACGAGCGAGCACCCAACGCACGCGGGCCGAGTTCCATCCGGCCGTTGAACCAGCCGACGATCGCACCGTCGGAGATCATCTTTGCGAGACGCGGCAGCAGCACCGCGTCTCCTAGCGTTTCGTACGTGAGTTCCGCCTCATCGAGAGCGGCGCGGCATTCGTCGTTGGTAAAGCCGGGCCCATAATAGGCGTTGTCCATTACGAACGATCTCGGCTGCTTCAGTAACTGATTCCAAACGTAATACGCCGCTCCGACTGAACAGCCGGCGTCACCCGCAGCAGGTTGGACAAAGAACCGTTTGAACGGCGTCTCGTGAAAAATGCGTCCGTTCATCACCGAGTTGAACGCCACGCCGCCGGCCATGCAAAGGTTCTCTTCACCGGTCATTTCGTGGATCTTTCGCACAAGATACAGAGCGGTCTCCTCAAGCGCTTTTTGGGCAGAACACGCGACGTCCCAATGATGGCGTTCAAGCTCCTCGCCGGGCATTCGTGCCGGGCCGAGCTCGCGGACGATAGCCTGTGGAAACTGGTAATGCTTTGCGAGATGATGATCGAGGACATCGATATGAAGGCGAAAATCGCCGTTACCGTTGGTCGTCAGAACCTTTTCGCGGAAGAAGTCGACATATTTCGGTTCGCCGTAGGCGGCAAGGCCCATCACTTTCCACTCGTCACCGGCGAACATATCAAAGCCGATATAGTTCGTCACGGCCGAGTAGAACTGCCCGAGGCTGTGCGGCAGCTTGATACGTTTGAGGATCTCGATCTTGTTGCCACTACCGCGTGAAAACAACGTCGTCGTGTCCTCTCCAGTGCCGTCCCACGTCAGGATAGCGGCTGAATCAAATGGCGATACGAAGAACGCCGACGCCGCGTGCGACTGATGATGCTCGATGTAGTGGAATTTGAAATCCGACGGCCCAAAATGCTCGCGCAGCCGCTTTGGGTGCCGGAACATTCCCAGATAACTGTCGCTCACCTGAGCAATGCCGCGGTCGGCCCGCGCCTTGAACATGTCCCGCGAGATAAACGCCGACCGAGCTGCCTGCATCGCCTTATGCCGCAGTATCCACGGCTTCCAGTAGTGCCCGACGTGCTCGACATCGCTCAGCTTGATGCCAGCATGATCGAGACAGAACTCGATCGACTTGTACGGAAACCCGCTATGATGCTTGACTCGAGAGAAACGCTCTTCCTCGACCGCAGCGATCAGCTCGCCGTCCTTTATCAGAGCGGCGGCAGAATCACCCAAGGTTGTTAGGCCCAGAATATACATCAGAAAGCTACTTCACGAGGCCCATATGCGCAAGCTCTGCGGTTGCACCCTCGACTCTATCCTCGGCCGATTGTGTGCCGAGCCATGCAAGCAGCTCCGCCAAACCATCCTCAAGCCGCACTTTCGGCTCGTAGCCAAGCAAGCGTTTGGCCTTTGAAATATCGGCCACGCAATGGCGAATGTCGCCTTCGCGGTATTTGCCGACGATCGTCGGGCCAATGTCTTTGCCGAGGCCTTTGGCGAGCACATCTGCGATCTGCCGGATCGTCGTGACCCGGCCGGTGCCGACGTTCATCGCTTCGAAATCCCCTTTGTCCGTATCGAGAGCGAGCAGGTTTGCCTGCACGATATCGCTGACGTGGACAAAATCACGTGACTGCTCGCCATCCTCGAATATCGCGGGCGACTGGCCGTTGAGCAGCCTGGACGAGAATATCGCGCAAACCCCTGTGTACGGATTCGACAACGCCTGCCGCGTGCCGTAAACATTGAAATACCGAAACGCCACCGTTGGGATGCCGTATGCACGGCCGACGGCGAGGCAATATTGCTCCTGGTCCTGTTTGCTGACAGCGTAAACCGATGTCGGGAACAGCGGCTTTGTCTCGGGCGTCCCGATCGTCGTCAGCAGCGAACCGCACTTATCGCATTTGAATTCCCAATCGTGTGCGGCAAGCTGCGCCGCTGGCCGCAGGAATGGATCCACCTCGACGCCGCACGTATCGCACCGATAAGCGCCTTCGCCGTAGATCGACATTGACGATGCGACAACGAGCTTTTTGAATTGCCCCGGCCGCTTGATCATCTCTTCGAGTATTACGGCCGTGCCGAGGTCGTTAGCCTTTACATAGCGGACGATCTCGTACATCGATTGGCCTACTCCGACCTCGGCGGCCTGATGATAGACGACTTCGATCCCGTCAAAAGCTTTGGCCACAATTTCAGCATCACAAACATCACCCTGAATAAACTCGGCCTGACGGTTGAGATGCGACGGAACTGACCCGCCGTGGACCTGCTCGACCAGCGAGTCGAAAATGCGGACGTGATGCCCACGCTCGACGAGGGCATCGACAAGATGCGAGCCAATAAAACCGGCACCGCCCGTAACCAGAATGTTTAATGCTGACATGAATTACGCTACTTTCTTGCCGCCGAACGAAATATTTCGGCGACCTTCGGAGCCACGACGCGGGCCGAATACTCGTCCTCGACGGTCTTTCTGCCTGCGAGACCGATCTCGCGACGCGTTTTTGCTGAATGAAGGAGCGCTTTGAGCACCTCTATCCACTCCGCAGGCGTGTCGGCGAGGTAGCCGTTCACTCCATCTCTAATAATTGTAGAGTTTACACCGACAGGCGAGCAAACCGTCGGTATTCCGAGGGCCATGTACTGAAGCGCTTTTAGGCCGCATTTGCCGCGGCTCCAATCCTCGTCCGGCAGCGGCATCACGCCAATGTCGATCTCGCGAAGGTCGTCTATCTCGGTCGCCGAACGCCATAGCATCGCCTCGGTATCGACGTCGGGGATCTTATAGCTCGGCGTGCCGATCACGCGGAGCCGGAATTGCTCGGTCTGTGCCAACTCTTGCAACGCGTCGCGTATCGTGTCCAGATGCTGAACGGTGCTGAAACTGCCGCTCCAGCCGATGGTCGGCACGTCAGGCTCGGGCCTTTCGACGACCGTGTATTTATAGGTATCGATCGTCGTCGGAACGATAGTGACGTTCTCGTTAAACTGCACCGCGTAATCGGCAAGATACCGGTTTCCGGCCATCACGTGGGCCGACAGCCTCACGATCTCGGCGGTCTTCGACGGGAATTTTAGATAACTGAGATACCCGTTTGACGGACTCTTGTACGAAACAAAGACCGCATCGTCAAAATCGAAAACTATCGGAGTGTCCGAACGTGCGATCCGCCGTTCAAACCACGGCGGACCGAGTATTGCCGCCTCACGAAACAGATAAACGAGATCGTACTGGGATAGGTCGCTTAGTCCTGCACCACGCCGCCGTATCGTTCTTATCACGGCACGGGCCTT
>CAZMQR010000074.1:0-9859 GCA_964568325.1 uncultured Chloracidobacterium sp.
CGCCGACGCCAACGCCAACACCAACGCCAACGCCAACACCGACGCCGACGCCAACGCCAACACCAACGCCAACGCCAACACCGACGCCGACGCCAACACCGACACCTACGCCGCCACCGACGCCGACACCAACTCCGACACCAACTCCGACGCCAACACCAACACCGACACCAACTCCGACGCCAACTCCGAGTCCAACGCCGGCGATCCGTTTCAGTTCACCGACCTATGTCGAAGATGAATCGCAGACGGCGATAATAATTCTGGTTCGCACAGGTGACGTTAGCGGAACGAATACCGTGACGTTTTCGACCTCTGATGGGACTGCGGTCGGCGGTGCGGCCTGCACTGCGGGTATTGATTACATAACCGTTACCGGACAAACGGTAACATTCAACCCGATGGAGGCGAGCAAGATCGTCAATGTGACCGTCTGCGGCGATCTGATAACCGAGCCGACACAGTCGGTTGATCTCGAGATCACAGGGCCGTTTACACGTCCCGATACGCAAGCGAATCCGGAAGTGCAAAATGCGGTGCTGAACATCAACGACACGGCAACTCAGTATAGGAACGTCAATCCGATGTGTGTAACACTCGCCGGAACGTCGGACGTTTATCCGTCGCCAATCAATGTCGCAGGCGGCCCGGCCGTGATCGGCTCAATGCGGGTGACACTCTATGACCTGTTCTACACGGTGCCTGATAATATCGATGCCCTGCTCATTGGGCCCGGCGGCCAGCGGTTCATCATCATGGGTGATGCAGGCGGGGCCATTCCTATTCCGGCAAATAGTACGGTCACATTGAGCCTTACGGATACCGGGCCGGGCGTCCTCCCAAATTCTGCTGCGCTCACGACCGGGAACTTCGAGCCTACGAACTGGGAGACGCCGGTGACCAATTTCCCGGGACCCGCACCGGCAGGGCCGTATAACGAGCCCGGCAGCACCGGAGGCGGAACGGGAACACAGACCTTCTTTGGCAACTACGGACTGACCAATGCGAACGGCACGTGGCACTTGTATATCCGAGACGACGCAGGTACGTTCGCTGCGGCACCCGAGGCGATCTCAGGTTGCTTTAACGGCGGTTGGGGCATTGAATTCTTTGCATCGACCGCGGCAAATGCGTCTATTTCCGGCCGTGTCACCACTTCAGACGGCCAACCGATACGCAACGCAACTGTCTCAATTACGGGCAATTCGCTAATCGAACCGATCGTATTGCAAACTGGTAGCTTCGGCTATTACTCGATCGACGGACTGCGAACGGGTGAGACCTATGTGGTCACTGTCGGCCAAGGACGTTACACGTTCCAAGTGCCAAGTCGCGTAGTTTCGCTGATCGACAATATCACGGACCTTGACTTCACGGGTGAGCCGTTGAATTAGTCGCGGTCTTGTAGCCTTAGCCGAGTTCGAGGCCTTTGGCTTTGAGGGTGCGGCGCCAGAGTTCGCGGTATGAGGTGAAGCGCGAGACGAGCGTGTTGAACTGGTATCGCTGAGCGTAAGTGAGCGTGCGATTGTCGCTGAGGCGTTTTATAAAGGCGTCGAGCCGCGCGCGGGCCTCTAGTGGCGGGCGCTTGGTGGCGCCGTTGAAGTAGATATCAAAATCGATCTTTAGCCTGCGGATGTCTTCTTCCATCCGAGCCAACTGCTGATCGATCTCCACAGCCTCTTCCTGCTTGAGCTGGTCCTTGCGGTAAAGCTTGTTTCCTACTATCGCCATGAGCTTGCTTGGGTGAGGAGGCGCGGGAGCACCTATTATGTAAAAATCAACAAACGGCCCGGCGTTCCAGCTTTTTCTGTCTTTCGAGTAACATCAGTGTGATGCCTCCAGCACGAAAGATGAGCGTGACTTCACCGCTGAGAAACCTGCCGGCGGTCGATGAACTGCTGCGGACCGAAGCGGGCCGCGCCATCGCTAAAGCGGAAGGCTCCCGCTATGCCACACAACGGGCACGAGCGGCGATTGTCGCGTTGCGCAAACGGATAACAGCGTCAGAACCCAAGGGATCGTCAAAGGCTGACATGTTGGCTGCGGCAGTCGACGAGATGCAGGCGGCATGGACGGCCGAGGGCCTCGCGGGCCTGCAGCGCGTCATCAACGCCACGGGCGTGGTCATCCACACTAATCTTGGCCGGGCCCCGCTCTCGAAAGCAGCCGTAATGGCACTAACTCGGGCCGCAGGCTACTGCTCACTCGAAATTGACCTGGCGAATGGCAAGCGCGGCCGCCGCGGCGGCAGGGCCGATGACCTGGTCACGGATATCACCGGTGCCGAAGATGCCTTGATCGTCAACAATTGCGCGGCGGCCGCGTTCTATGTCCTGAGCGTTTTTGCCGGCGGCGGTGACGTCGTGATCTCTCGCGGGGAACTGGTCGAGATCGGCGGCGGTTTTCGCGTGCCCGATGTGCTGGCAGCGTCGGGCGCGACGCTCCGCGAGGTCGGCACGACAAATCGGACGAAACTATCGGATTATGAACGAGCGATCACCCGTCGCGCCAGAATGGTCCTCCGCGTGCATCCGTCGAACTATCGAGTAGTCGGGTTTACGACCACACCGTCGCTGGCCGAGCTCGCCGAGCTTGCTCACGCCAGAGGCGTGATGCTCTATGAGGACCTCGGCTCGGGCGCATTGATCGACCTCGGCCTGGGCGAACCTACGGCCGCAGATTCGATAAAGGCCGGTGTCGATATCGTCACATTCAGCGGCGACAAACTGCTCGGCGGGCCACAGGCCGGGATCATCGCCGGGCGAAAGGGCATTATCGCCAAACTGCGAAAACATCCACTCTATCGGGCCCTTCGTGCCGACAAGCTGACGTACGCCGCCCTCGAGGCAACTCTGTTGTCGTATCGCAGAGGAAAAGCCAAAGGTGAAATTCCCGTCGCCGAGATGCTCACGGGAACACGGGCACACATCAGGCGTCGATCCAAAGCGCTTGTAACAAAGCTATCTGAACTTTCAAATCTGAGATTCGAGATCGTAAACGGCGTGTCAGCGACGGGCGGCGGTGCGGCACCGGCGGTCGAGCTTGAGACGGCCCTGATCACTCTAACGCACACGATAACATCGGCCATCAAGCTGGAGCGAGCATTGCGAATGTCCGATCCACCGGTGATCGCGCGGATCGTCGATGATCGTGTCGTGCTCGACCTGAGAACGGTGATGGCTAGCGACGATGACGAACTCATCGCTGCGATCCGCTCGCTCAATTAGCCGTTCTTTGCCGCGAAATCCTGCATGAAATCGACGAGGGCCGTAACGCCTTCCTTGGGAAACGCATTATAGATCGACGCACGAATGCCGCCGACGCTGCGATGGCCCTTGAGTCCGTCGAACCCCGCAGCGGCCGCCTCGGCACAGAATTGCTTTTCGAGGTCCTCTGACGGGGGCCGAAATGTAACGTTCATCAGCGAACGGCAATTGGGGTCCGCATGGCCGGTGTAGTAACCGTCGCTCGAATCGATGGCGTTGTAGAGGATCGCCGCCTTTTCTTTATTCAACTCCTCCATCGCCGCAAGGCCGCCTTGTTCCCGGAGCCATTCGCAGACGAGCGAAATGATGTAGATGCCCCACGTATTCGGAGTATTGAGCATCGACTGGTTCTCGGCCATCAGCCGGTAATCCAGCATCGAGTGCTGGTTCTCAGGCACTGCCGCGACGAGGTCATCGCGAATGATCACCAGCGTCACGCCGCTCGGCCCGATATTCTTTTGAGCACCAGCGTAGATCAGGGCGTATTTCGAGATATCGAGCGGTTTCGACAGGATGTTTGACGAAGCGTCGCACACGACCGGAACGCCGCCGCCATCGAGGTCATATTTGAACTCGACGCCCTCGATGGTCTCGTTCGAGGTGTAATGGACATATTTGGCATTGGGGCTGAAAATCAACTCAGCCTGCTCCGGCACCGACCGAAAGCCGCCCTCAGCCGATGAGTGGATGACATTCACATCGCCGCACCGTCTTGCTTCCTTTAGTGCTTTCTTTCCCCAAGCCCCGGTGATGACGTAATCGGCCGTCTCGCCCGAGCCGAGAAAATTCATCGGCACCATGAAAAACTGCAGCGTAGCTCCGCCCTGAAGGAACAAAATGCGATAGTTGTCGGGAACCGCAAGAAGGCCGCGAACGCCCTGTTCGGCGGCATCAAGGACAGCCTGAAAATGTTTGGACCGGTGGCTGATCTCCATAACGCTCATGCCGATGCCCTGCAGACTGAGCATTTCCTCGCGTGCGCGCTCGAGTACCGGAGGCGGCAGGACAGCGGGCCCTGCGCTGAAATTGAATATGCGTTTGGTCATGTTCTTTACGGCGACGATACTGTCAAATAGGTAAAGATATCACACGGGATTTCGATAGCAAATCGTGCTTCGATTTGACCTGTGATTGCGATAGAATAGTGCAAATGTAACGAACGGCACCGCTGGATTTCGCATCTTAGAGAGCGCGGTTGCGCCGGTTACCGCATACTTATTTTGGAGGAGTCATGCAATACAGATCATTCCTAACTTTGATCGCCGCGGCAATTCTCATGGCCGCCGGTTCGATCACCACTCTTGGCCAGACGGCCCCGGCAAGCGGGACCGTTGAGGTCGAAAATACCGACGGCTCGCGAGCGCCGGTCGCCGGGGCCCTTATCGAGATCTACCGAACCGATATCAAGAGCGGCTTTCCCTCGGTCAAAACTAGCAAGAAAGGCGAATTTGCGATCGCGGGCCTTATGCTCGGTGCTGAATACACCTTCTCGATCAGCGCGCCCAATATCGCCCCCGCCCTCTACCCTAAGATAAAAGCCGGCCAAGAGCGACTTGTCATCAGAGTATTCCCGGGCGATGGGCGCAAATTCACTGAGGAGGAAGCTCGCAAGGGGATCCTCGATGCTGCGGCGAATCCGACGGGCGAAATGAGCGCGGAGGAAAAGAAGGCGCGTGCCGAGTACGAGGCCCAAAAGGCCGCGATCGAGGCCAAGAACCAGAAGATCGAGAAATCCAACGAGATCATCGCTCGGGCCGCTAAGGAAGGGGCTGACGCCTTTAATGCTAAGAACTACGATCTCGCGATAGCCAAGTACACCGAGGGCATCGATGCCGATCCGGATTTTATCGGCAGCGCGCCGATCTTTTATAACAATCGTGGCACTGTGCTGGTCACCCGCGCTGTCGATAGCTACAATCGTGCCGTAAAGACGGCCGACCCCACCGAAAAGGTCGCCCTGCTTGGAAAGACACGCAAGGACCTTGCCGACGCCGGCGACGGCTTTCTAAAGGCATGGAACCTTCTTAAGACTGCTGACCCTCAAACCGCGAATCTCGACGCGAACAAGGCCGTCTCGCTCCGCGGGGCGAAGGATGCTCTCTCAAAAGCCGTTAGGACCGAGCAGATCGACCCTTCATTGGTCGAGGTAGCTAAGGCCATGCTGCCTGAGATACAGGCTGCCGAAACGGATGCCGCTAAGAAATCTGATTCCGACCTGATCATGGCCGACATGTATCGCGTCCTCGGTGAGTCTGAGAACGCCATCGTCGGTTACAGAAAGATCCTTGAGGCATCGCCGGACAATGTTGAAGCCCTGGCCGGGGCCGGTTTTAGCCTCGTGAATATCGGTTACCTCAGCAACGACAAGACCAAGTTTCAGGAAGGGGCAAACTTCCTGCAGAGGTTTGCAAGCGCGGCTCCGGATACACATAAATTTAAGGCTGATGCCGTGGCCCTGATCGAGATGCTCAAGAAGGAGCAGAACGTCACGCCGCAGAAGTCTCCCGGCAAAAGGAAGAACTGAACGGCAAATTTCGTCGATCCAATGGCCGGGCCCGTCGATGGCGGGCCCGGCCCTCGCTTTTATGGATACTGAGATCAGACGCCTCGATCCGGCAGATATTCCCGATGTTGTCGCCCTCATCCGCGAATTTGCGGACTTTGAGCAATTGAGCAAATATTGCGAGGTCACGGAGGAGCGGCTTCGCGAGGCCCTCTTCGGCGACGATGCCGTTGTCGAAGGCCTCGTCGCCCTCGACCGCGAACGCATTGTCGGCTACGCCCTCTTCTTTCCCAATTTTTCGAGCTTTCGCGGCCAGCGTGGATTTTACCTCGACGATATCTATGTCGCGGCGGACTATCGCGGACAGCGTGTCGGCGAAGCGATGCTCAGGCGAATCGCCGGTATTGCAGCGTCGCGAGGTTTTGAGAGGATCGACTTAATGGTGCTCGACTGGAATAAGAAAGCTGCGGACTTCTACGATAAGCTCGGAGCCGTTCGAGACGATGACGAGAGGCACTTCAAGTTCACGGACGATGCCTTCCGCCGTCTCCTATCCTGACATTTTCTTGTCATTTTTGGCCGAACGGAGGTGTTCTCGGTATGTATCTATTTCATTGGTCGAGGGAGTTTCTAATGAAGAACTATCTACTCAGGGCCATCGTGCCCTTTTCATTTATCATCATTGTGATCGGTAAATACGTGATCGTCGCATAAATACAATACAACAGCTCATTCAAACTGTTGTCTAAACTCGTCAAACATCGCCTTGAGCGAGTCAACCTCGCCCCGGAGCGAGGTGACCTCGTCTTCGAGTTTTCCGATACGGTCTGCGGCGGCCTCCGCTCGTCCGGCGCGCGTCGGATAAGCCGCGGCCAGTATCTCGACATCGATCTCGCCCGACAGAAGATGGATAAATCGTGCCTCCTTCTGGCCCGCTTGCGCCGGCAGCTTGACGACAAGCGGATCGTCGCGCCGCATCAGACGGTCGAGCGTTTCCTGCGCTTCGCCGAGGTTTGCAAATTCGTGCATGCGGCCAGTTCTTTCGCGAAGCTCTCCGAGCGTTTGCGGCCCCCGAAGCAGTAGCACCGCCACGATCGCGACCTCGTCCGGCTCAAGCTCATAAACGCTGGGCAGCATGTGCTTGTATTTCGGCACGCGGCTCGTCGAGCCGTAGAATACATACACAAGGTTGCGATCCCGGAGCCCGTCGATGGCCGCGCTGACCGCTGGTTCGCTCAGCGACATCACGGGGTCGCGGTTGTTCTTCTGATTGCACGCGGTGACCAGCGAATTGAGTGTGAGCGGGTAATAGTCAGGCGTAGTCAGTTGTTTCTCGACGAGGGCCCCCATGATTCTGGCCTCTGTTTCATTAAGGATCTCGGGCATAAGAGCAGGTTTCTCGCGTCTGTTATCAATAATTTACAATCTGTAATGTGGATATCCTAGTCGCTCGAAGTTCACACGAGCTGTCAGCCGCCTTCGGACGCTTGTCGGCTGCAGCCGTGCTCGGATGTGATACGGAAACGTCGGGCTTTGACGCACGCAATGGGCGGCTATTCTCTGTGCAATTCTCCGATGGTGAATTCAGCGTCCTCGTCCCGGTGAGCGAGGGTGTCGCGCTCGGTCCGCTAGGTGATCTCTTGGAGAACGGAGCGATCACAAAGATATTTCACAATGCCAAGTTCGACCTGGAATTCCTCACGGCCGCCGGTCAATCTGTCGAAAACGTCTTTGACACGATGATCGCCGAAAAGGTACTCACGCGCGGGGCCGGCCAATCGTCCTCGCTCGCCGACACGCTCTACCGCTATTTCGCCGTCGATCTCGATAAATCTCAGCGGGCCAAATTCAACCGCAGATGGAACGGCAGATGGACGGACGAACTTGTCAACTACGCCCTGTCGGACGTAGTGCATCTGCCGCGACTGATGGCCGAGCAAATGGCATGGCTTGAGAAACTCGGTTTGCAGGCCGATTTCCTGGACCAGATGCGAAGAATTTGTGCCCGCGAATAGCACGAATAGCACGAATAGAGGAACGAAACGGTTCTATTATATTCGTTTTATTCGCTCTATTCGCGGGCAAACTTCTTACCAACGATGGTATGCCGGATGGCCTTCTTTGACGGCGACAAAAACGCCTCGGCACGTGTCGCAAACCTTACCGCCTGCGATCAACTCGGCCTCGACCGTCGCGCGGTCTTCGCTCGCATCGACAACCCGTGCCTTCAGCGTGATCGGCCCGTCGACCGGCGTCGGCCTGAGCAGTTTGACGTGAAATTCGGCTGTAACGGTGCACGGAGCCTGATCGAGGCCGTCGCGTTTCATCAGAAAATACGCCGCTGTCCAGTTTGAATGGCAATCGAGCAACGCCCCGATAATGCCGCCGTTCAATATGCCCGGAAACGCCTGATGATGCAGCTGAGCGTGCCATTCGGCCACGACCTCATCGCCGTCGGCAAAACTCCGAATACGCAGCCCTTTCTCATTCGCCGGCCCGCAGCCAAAACAAATGCTCGACGGCGAATATTGTTCCTGCAAAGAAAGATGGTTACTCATAACTTTTCACCTATAACTTATCACCTTTCATTTGTTCCGAAGGTTGCTGCAAACGCGCAAAAGGGCTAAATTTAACCATCGCAACAAAAACCTATGCTCACACTGCTTGCGGTCGCCGTCATTGCCTGGCTCGTCTTTGGATACTTTGCCTATGGCCGCTGGGTCGCGAGGCAATTCAAACTCGACGACGGCCGTGAGACGCCTGCTAATGCCGTTAACGACGGCGAAGATTTTGTCCCGACTCACCCGTTCTATCTGTTTGGCCAACATTTCTCAGCGATAGCCGCGGCGGGTCCGATCGCGGGGCCGATAATCGCTAGTTTAGCATTCGGCTGGCTGCCGTGCCTGCTATGGGTGGCCCTGGGCGTCGTGCTGATCGGCGCCGTGCATGATTTTGCCGCCCTAGCGTCGTCCGTCCGTCACGGTGCGCAGTCCATCGCCGAGATCACCCGCGACAAGCTCGGCGGCGGTGCCGGTCGAGCACTCATGGCATTCATCTGGATCGCTCTCGTCTATGTTACTGTCGCGTTCACCGACATCACTGCCGGCACATTTGTCGCGGGCGATGAGGCCCTGGTGGGAACGACGAACTTTAATCCTGGCGGCGCGGTCGCGATGGCAAGCGTTCTATATCTCGGCCTCTCGGTCGTTCTCGGCCTAGTCGAACGGTTCCTAAAGCCGCCGCTCTGGCTCGCAACGCTTATCTTTGTCCCCGCAACCTTCGCCTTGTCGTATGTCGGTACGATGTATTCGCATCTGCTGCTGTTTAGCCATCAAACGTGGGCAGTCCTTATCCTGCTCTACTGCGTCGTCGCGTCGCTGATGCCGGTGTGGTCGCTGTTGCAGCCGCGGGGTTATCTTGGTGGGTTCGTGCTCTACGCCGCGATCGCGCTCGGCGTGATAGGTATATTCTTTGGCGGTTATTCGATCCAACAACCAGCCTTCAAGTCGTTCGATGTCGGCGGGATGACGGGAATGCTGTTTCCCTTTCTCTTTGTTACTATCGCATGCGGCGCGTGCTCAGGCTTTCACGGGCTGGTCTGCTCAGGCACGACGTCAAAACAGATCGACAAGGAGACCCACACGCGGCCTATCGGTTACGGCGGGATGCTCGCCGAGGGCTTTGTCGCATTCATCGCCCTCGTCGTCGTGATGATCGCCGCCGGTGACACATTGGTCGGACCGGACGGCAAGAACCTGCCCGCGGGCATGATCTACGGCAACGGCATCGGGAATTTTCTTTCGCTGATCATCGGGCAGGAGAATCTAAAGTTCGCCATCACATTCGGCGCGATGGCGTTCTCAACATTTGTCTTTGACACGCTCGATGTGACGATGCGGCTCGGTCGATATCTCGTGCAGGAACTGATCGGCATCCCCGCTCGTCTCGGCGCAGTTATCGGGACGCTCGTGACCGTCGCATTGCCATTCGCTCTTATTTTCTTTGCCAAGCCCGGCTCGTATGTCGAATTCTGGACACTCTTTGGAGCATCCAACCAGCTGCTTGCGGCCTTAACACTCCTGTCGATCAC
>CAZMQR010000075.1:0-9839 GCA_964568325.1 uncultured Chloracidobacterium sp.
GCGCGGTTCTTGTTCTTTGGCGAGGACGTAGAGAAGAAGGTTCGTGATCTCTCCGGCGGCGAAAAGGGCCGGCTCGCACTCGCAAAACTCATTTACTCGCAAAAGAATGTGCTTGTGCTCGACGAGCCGACAAACCATCTGGACATTCCCGCCCGCGAGGCGCTCGAAGCGGCACTTGATGAATATCCCGGCACGATCGTGACCGTAAGCCATGATCGCTTCTTCCTGGACAAGATCGCGACACAGATGCTCTCGTTCGAAGTAGATGGCAGCGTGCTCGACTACAACGGCAACTATACGGAGTTTCACGTGTGGCGCGACAGCAAACAGGCGACATTAGCGGCTGCACAAGAGGCGAGACAGCCAGAACCTCATGTTGAAATGAGTGTGTTCCAAGAGAATGTTTCGACGTTATCAAAAAATCAGCGCCAGCAGATCGAAAAGCGGATAGTCGAGATCGAGCAAACGATCCCGGAGCTGGAGGCCGAGGCCGAGCGTCTGACCTCAGCCATGTCCGCCCCAACAGTGGCTGCTGACTATGCCCATCTAACAAAAGTGACTGAGCAACATAACGCCGCTCAGTCACGGATCAAGGAGCTTTACGAAGAATGGGAGGTCTTGGCCGGCCAACTGGCCTAAGGATGCTGATGTCGGTACTCAGCCGGCCGATTCCACACTAAAGAGAGCCACTACTACATGCTCGCGAGCCGACAGAGACGCAACCTTTCGCTAGTTCGCCGACAAAAGATAAAGCGAGTTTCGTGAAGCGTGTCGCATGGTTCGCGTTATTGTTGCTGCGTGCGATCGTGTCATTTGCCGTGTGGATCGCGGAGTTATCGTCGTTCATCGTTGCCTCAAACGGCATCGATGCGGGATAGCTCTTGTTATGCCAGGACGCATGGTCTGAGCATGCATAGCCGCAGGCCGATGTCGTTAGGTTCAGGCCGGGCTGGTATGTCGTGATCAGGTTTGTGACGAACTGGTTCTGGGCGGCATTTGTATAATCAGTGAAGATCACGATGTCATAGCCGAGTGTGCCCTTATAGTTGGTCATATCGAGTTGCATTACACCCACGACGTTCTTGTTAGCCGTCCGATAGGACGTCGCGATCGCATTAGAGCCGCGAAGACCGACCTCTTCTGCCGCATACGCCATAAACTGCACGGTGCGGTCCGGCCTGAAGCCCGTTTGGGCCATTACCCGTATCGTCTCGGTAAGGCAGGCTATGCCCGACGCATCGTCATCTGCTCCGGGGGCCGGGGCGGTCGAACCCGACTGATTGATCGAGTCCTGATGAGCTCCGAGCACGACTATCTCATCAGGGAAGCGCTTGCCCTTGAATGTCAGGATTATCGACGGCTGCGGTGACGTAGAGGTCGGATGGTTGAAGTATGCGAGCGACACCGAGTCGCGGTCGTAACCAGCGACAAGTGATGCCCACCTATTATAGATCCAGTTCGCAGAATCTATTCCGCTCGGCTGGTTGTAACGGCGATTTGGGAACGCGGAAAGATCGATAATGACCTGCCTCGTGTACGGCTCGCTCGCGGCACTGAGCATCGTGTTGACCGACTCCGGATTATCGATAGTGTAGTTTATCAACGGGGCCACGGACTCGGCGGTCGCGAAATTTCTGATCCATTCCACGGCCTCACTCTCGCTCTCGTGCATGACAAAGCCGGCGCATTTGTGAAAACTGTGATGCATTGCGCCTGACAGATCCTCCATTTGCCGGTCGTTCAGGCGAAGGATGGCGATGTTGTTTACCACTTGCTGGACACGAAGACTGGCCAGCGCCGCAGGGTCTTTAGTTCCACGCTCGGCCTGAATGGTCTGCAGCTCGGATGCATCGATCGAGATCCAGTGCTCAGCCGCCTTAGCGCTTGTGCCGCCGGTCTGAAAGATCACTAATCCCGAGAGACAAGCCAGGACTGCCGATAGTAGGAATGCTTTTGCGTAACGCGACATTATAGTACTCCTCAAAGTTAAGCTATGTTCCCCAACCGATAATCATACTCCAAAACCTAATTGTTCGCACCCGCAAGGTCAGGATTCCAAACGATAATTCGGGGCCTCCTTCGTGATGATGACATCATGCACGTGAGATTCGCGGAGGCCCGCCGACGTGATGCGGACAAACCGTGCATCGGATTGAAGGTCTCTGATCGTTCGGCAGCCCGTATAGCCCATCCCGGAGCGCAGGCCACCAACGAGTTGTGTGACCATGTCGGCAAGGGTGCCCTTATAGGCCACGCGTCCCTCAATGCCCTCCGGAATATACTTTGAGTCGGCAACGGTTGCTTCCTGAGCGTAACGGTCGCTGGAACCCTGTTTCATTGCACCGAGGGAGCCCATTCCACGATAAGACTTGAAGTTTCGGCCCTGGAAGAGGATAACCTCGCCCGGTGCTTCTTCGGTGCCTGCGAAAAGCGAACCGATCATCACGCTGTCCGCGCCGGCCGCGATCGCCTTCGCCACATCGCCGGAAAACTTGACGCCGCCGTCTGCAATAACGGGCACGCCCGATCCTTTCGCGGCTGCTACGCACTCGACGATCGCGCTGATCTGCGGCACGCCCGCGCCCGTTACGACCCGGGTGGTGCAGATCGACCCGGGGCCGATCCCGATCTTTACGGCGTCAACGCCGGCTTTGATAAGAGCATCGGTCGCATCACCCGTGGCGACGTTGCCGGCGACCACTTGGATCTCCGGAAACGATGATCTGATCACCTTTACCGCGTCGATAACGCGGGAACTGTGCCCGTGAGCGGTGTCGATCACGATCGCGTCGGCCCGCGCATCGACCAGGGCCTGAGCTCGTTCCAGAAAGTCGCCGGTCGCACCTACCGCCGCGGCGCAACGCAGACGTCCGAGTTCGTCTTTTGCCGCAGTCGGAAAGTTGATCGCCTTCTGGATGTCCTTGACCGTGATCAGGCCTTTAAGATGGCCATCCTCGTCAACAACGAGCAGCTTCTCAATGCGATGTTTCTGCAGCTTGACCTTGGCCTCATCCAGAGTTGTTCCGACAGGCACGGTCACGAGCGGCTGCGGCGTCATGATCTCCGAAACAGGTATGTCGGTTCGCGTCTCAAACCGCAGGTCACGATTAGTGATGATCCCGACAAGCAATCCGGCGGCGTCGGTGACCGGCACGCCACTGATCTTATAGCGGCCCATGATCGCCAGAGCCTCAGAGACAAGAGCCTTCTCGTCGATGGTTACCGGATCGACGATCATGCCGGACTCTGACCGCTTGACCTTATCCACTTCTTCAGCTTGTTGTTCGATCGAGAAGTTCTTGTGGATGACACCTATTCCGCCCTGTTGTGCGAGAGCGATCGCCAAGGACGCCTCGGTCACAGTGTCCATTGCGGACGAACACAAGGGGATATTCAACTCGATATTTCTGGAAAATCTTGTACGGGTATCGGCGTCGGACGGAAGGATCTCGGAATAGGCCGGAACGAGCAAAACGTCGTCAAATGTCAGGCCCTCGGTTATCTGGCTGATCTCCATAGCTAATTATAAACAAAAATGCCGGCGACGCTAAACGCAGGCACGAGGCCCGATCAGTTCTGGCCTTAGTTGTTCACGGGCGGCCTGGCAGGCGTAGATGCCGGCCGGGTAGTATTCGCGGGTTTGGGCGAAGGCGTCCTCGCAGGCGTATTCGCCGCATTCGCGGCGACGCTCGGCCGCGGTGCCGGAGTTGGCCGAGCCGGCGAAGCGACCGGCCCAGACGGCGTAGTCGTCGTCGCCGGGATCTCGACTGCGTTGGCGTTGGCTTCAGCTTCAACCGGCGGGACAGCCGTCGAGATAGTTGCGGTCGTCCATATCTGGGCCAGATTCTCGCGTGAGATCGTAAAAATGATTCTGTCGCGATCCTTTGGGTCGAGCGGTTCGGCAGGAAGAGTTATAGCTTTTCCATTTATCGATAGCTGAAGATTGGAGGCGTTCCAGCGATTGTAGTTGAGAGTTAGACTCTCTCTAGGTGAGAAGCTGAGGGATGAACCGGCCGAGACATCGGATTTCTTTTGCGGAGAGCTGTCGACTGTAGCGATCACGGAAACAGGATTCAGGGCCTTCAATTCGACGCTGAGCGTCGCCATGTCGGGCACATCCGCCGTCGTAGCGACGGAATTTGTCAGGCCTTCGGGCGAGGTATTCGCCGCCGGCTGCGGCGTCGCGCTGTCTGCGATAAGTTCTGTCGGCTGCTGTAAATAGTTGAGCAGAAGCAGGATGCCGCCCGTCATTAGTGTCAGGATCACAAGCGCAGTAATGATCGTCGGCGTCATCGACGGGCCCGACCGGTCATCTGTCAGGACCTCCGGCTTGTAGAGCTTCAACTCGGTTTCTTCGGCAATATTTGCCTGCGCCATCAACTGCGAATAGTCGGCCAGGGCCTCTTCCTCCTTGACACCGACGAATTTTGCGTAGGATTTTACGAAGCCCTTGTTAAAGATGCCTCCCGGAAGGCCTCTATAGTCGTCGTTCTCGATCGATTCGAGATAAAGAGCCGAGATCCGGGTCTGTTCAGCAACCTCGCTGAGCGTAAGGCCGCGTGCGTCGCGGGCCTGCCGCAATTTTTCTCCCAAGGTCATGGACATTTGATAAGCCAACGAACTGTGAGTGCCGGAAACGACTACGTTCTTTGACTTGAAATATATCGTTCCCATCGTCAGAATGTCAATTGATTCACCCTGAGTACGCAATGTTTTGTGTAGCTTGCGAGGAGTTAACAGATTGCGTTTTGGCTTCAGGACAACATATATTATTATCGGTAGTGCAATCCAAAAAGTGAGGAATCATCAATGAGTTTAGAAGCTCTCGGTATGGTCGAAACAAAGGGCTTTGTCGGAGCGGTCGAGGCAGCCGATGCAATGGTAAAGGCTGCAAACGTTAGGCTTATCGGTAAAGAATATATCGGTGCCGGTTACGTGACCATTTTCGTGCGAGGCGACGTCGGGGCCGTAAAGGCCGCGACCGATGCGGGCGCGGCAGCGGCCAGGCGCGTGGGCGAGTTGATAAGCGTTCATGTCATTCCACGACCGCACAACGAGGTCGAGCGTGTTTTACCTAAGGGCGGTGCGGTCGGTTACAGCCCCGACGAGAAGGCGTTGCAGGGCGGCGGACGTCAGCTCGGTGCCGGCAGCGCGGCCTCTGCGACCGGATCCACGGCGGGGAATAAAGGCAAGACCAAAGCATAACCTGCACATTGGATCGTCCGTCTTTTGAGGCGACGGAATTACTTCGTTTGCTATGGGCGACAAGGACCTGATAGCTCAACAGGAAGCACGCGACGCGGTTGAGGCCGCGTCGTTTGCCTTTCAGACCGTCGCGCAGTTCGACCAGGGAAAGATCGACACGATCTGTGATGCAATGGCCAACGTGGCTTTGGCCGAGTCCGCTCGTCTGGGCAAGCTCGCGAATGAGGAAACCGGCTTTGGCAAGCCCGAGGACAAGCGTGAGAAGAACCGCTTCGCCGCCGAGGATGTGTGGAATGCGTTTAAGGCGATGAAGACAGTGGGCGTCGTTGGCGACGACGGCAACGTCGTCGAGATCGCAAGCCCGCGTGGCGTAGTTGCCGCCATTATCCCGTCCACAAACCCAACATCCACAGCAATTTACAAGATCATCATCGCGATCAAGTCGTGCAACTCGATCGTGCTGTCGCCGCATCCGTCCGCTGCGCAATGCATTGCTGAGACGACTCGCGTGATGCGTGACGCCGGCATCGCGGCGGGGCTGCCCCCGGAAGCGATCACGTGTCTCACGACCTCGACCATCGAAGGCACTGAGACGCTGATGAAGCACAAAAAGACCGCTGTGATCCTCGCAACCGGTGGTACGGGCTTGGTGCGGGCGGCGTATTCGTCGGGCAAACCGGCCTTTGGCGTTGGGCCGGGGAATGTGCCTGTATTTCTTGAAAGGACTGCGAATGTAGCGAAGGCCGTGGCCGACATATTGACCGGCACGTGTTTTGACAACGGAACGATCTGCGCTTCGGAGCAGTCGGTCGTGTGCGATGCTCCGATAGAAGAGGAGACACGACAGCAATTCGCAAAACAGGGAGGGCATTTCTTGAATTCGTCCGAGGCTGAGGCCGTTTCAAAGATCCTGCTCACCCCGCAGAGGACCCTCAATGCCGGGATCGTCGGCAAGTCGGCGAAATATATCGCGGACCTCGCCGGCATATCGATACCGGACGGAACGCGGTGCCTGCTCGCGGATTGCGGCGGCGTCGGGCGAGATTTTCCGTGGTCGGTCGAGAAATTGTCGCCGACACTGGCCTTTTTTGTGGTCGACGGCGTCGAGGCCGGGGCGAATCGCTGCCAGGAAATACTCGAGTTTGGCGGCATGGGCCACACGGCCGGTATGCACACGCTGGACCGTGAGGCCGCGATACGGTACGGGCAACAAATGCCGGCGGCGCGCGTGATCATTAATTCGCCGACCACGCATGGAGCGATCGGATTGACAACCGAACTTCCGCCGTCTATGACGCTCGGCTGCGGCTCGTGGGGCGGTAATGTGACATCCGACAATATCTCGCCGCGTCACTTGATGGACATCAAGCGCGTGGCGTTTGAGACGAAGCCGATAAATAAGCCGTCAGCCGTCAGCCGTCAGCCGTCCACAATGCCGGCCGCTGCTCCGATTCGGACAACACCAAAGCGAGAAGACATAGCGGCGATCGTTGATAGTTTTCTGAGCAAGAAGTTAGCCGAGATGCCGCTGCAGGCTCCGGAACCAAAGCCAGACCCGACGCCGGAACCGAAAGCCGTTCTTCATGAGATCACGCCGGAGAACGCGGTTCAAAAGCCGGTTCCTGTCACGCCTGCGGATTTCGTGAGCGAGGATGACGTCCGGCGTGCTGTTGCAAACGGCGAAAAGATCTATATCTCAAAGAAAACGATCCTGACACCGTCGGCCCGTGATCTCGGCGAGGAAAAGGAAGTATTTGCGACGGTTTAGTGATGACTGAGGCAGTGTTAGAAAAGGAAACCTGTAGCGGCTGCGGCGTGGATATTCGCGAGGACACGCTGTTTTGCTACAACTGCGGCGCACGCGTGGCGGATGAGGCTCCGAGTATCGCTTTGGACAATGCGTTCGAGGCCGCAAACAACGGCAATTCACGCGATGGATCGGAAAAACTTGCCGCTGCGGCGTCCGAACGAAAACGTGCGCGTGTCGCTCACCGGCAGGTCGCCGAATACGTCTGGGAGTCGACGGCCGGTGAACGCGCGAGCACAATACTCGTGATCGGCATACTGATCGTGATCTTTGCCTTTGTTGTTGTCCTGTTGATGGCCAACTGGTAGAGGAATTTATGCAAGCACTTGGAATGGTGGAATGTTTCGGCCTTGTGGCAATGATCGAGGCCGCCGACGCAATGGTGAAGGCCGCTAACGTTGAGCTTGTCGGCTACGAGCGTATCGACGCAGGCCTCGTCACCGCAATTGTTAGGGGCGAGGTCGGCGCAGTCAAAGCCGCCGTCGACGCCGGTGCCGGCGCCGCCCGCCGCATCGGTACCGTCACCGCCGTCCACGTGATCCCAAGCCCGCACAGCGAGGTTGACGAAGGTATCCCCGTCCTCAAGACCGGCGAGACGACGAGGAAGAAGATATCGGGGAGCGTCCCGGAATAAGACAAATACGACAAACTTAGCTGCGGATCAAAGGGGCCAGCACGGATAAGAGTTAGAAACTTCTCTTATCCGTTGTCTCCGTGAGATCCGCGGCTACCTTTCCTTATGGACTCTTCACCGGCGTCGGTGACGGTTTGGGGGTTGGCGAGGTTGAGCCGTCGGCGTCAGCCGTGCGGCCCGCACGAGTTATGGCTATCCGCTTTTGGGCGTTGGGCCCATCCTCGACCTGGACCTTGATACTGCGGTAGGTGCCATCGCGTTTGTCATTTGACGGGATGTATCCGATCGAGTATTGCGTACGAAGCTCGTTCGAGATCTCACGGGCGAGATTTGGAAGCTCGGCGGGGCTTGACGGAAAGTACGCCTTGCCGCCGCTCTCGGTCGCCATCCGTTCAAGAAATGCCTTGGCCTTAGCCTGCGGGCTCTTGCTGATAAAGCCGCCGTCCTTACTCAGTTCATCGACAAAGCCAACGACGTATATCTGAACTTCAGATTCACGGAGTAGGTCGAATAACTGCTTTTCATTATAGAAGCTGCTCCTGTCCTCGCCATCGGTGACGAGGATCAGGGCGCGGCGCTTGCGGTCTTCGCTCCGCTTCGATGTCTGATACTCGTCGATGCTCTCGACCGCGAGATAAACTGCGTCCGTGATCGCGGTTTGGCCTCCCTCTATGTACATATTCTCGAGCGCATCATTGAGGTCGGTCTTGTTAGAAGTAAATTCCTGGAGGATCTCGATCTTCTTACTGTCGACAAAGCGAATGATGAGTGTCTCGTCATCCTGTCGGTTCATATTCACGAGTACCTTGCTGGCTTCGATTACCTTTTCGAGCTGCGAACGAAGCGAGCCTGAATTATCTACGACGATGCCGTAATTTGTCGGTACTTCGGATTTCGAAAAGAAATCGATCTGCTGCAGTTTGCCGTCCTCATAGATCCGAAATTCATTCTCTTGCAGATTGTTGACGGGCCGGTTGTTCCTGTCGACAACGCGGACATTAAGGTTGACCAATTCCGTATCGATCTTGATGATCTCGTCCGGATCGTCGATACGGGGCGTCGGCTTGACGGTCGGTGACCCGACCGGTGTAGGAGTCGGAGTCGGCATGCCTTCGGCAGCATTCGAAACCGGCGAGTCGGTCAGGAACAGGCATGCGAGCAACATTGTGCCCAGCACCGGTAATATGCTTTTGTTCATCGTGACAAACCTAGCGATATTTGGTATTTGGCGTCGCATAGTAGCCCTCGCGACTGCGGACGGTTAGACGCGGCAAACCCCTCGGAGGTTTGACCTTAACTTTTACTCTACGCCATTTTCCGTTTGGTTGGAAGTCTTTTGGTATGTAGCCGATCGTGTATTGATGCCGTAGTTCGAGCGCGATCCTTTCAAAGATCTCGTCCATTTCAACGTCCGACTGCGGATAGAAGGATTTACCGCCCGTAACGGAACTGATCTCATCAAGAAAAGCCTGACCCTGCATGCCGAGGCTCGAACTTGCGTCGCCTCGGTCCATAATACCAACGGCGTAGGTAACGACATCTGACTCTTTCAGCAAGCGGCGTACCTCGCCGAAATTGTATCGGGACGCATTGTCCTGGCCGTCGCTGATGATCAGCATCGCCCTTTTTTGGTGGCTTCCTCGCGTCACACGCTCCACACCCAGATAGACCGCATCATAAAGAGCCGTATCGTCTCTCGGTTGGATAAGAGTTAACTTTCTCAAGACCGCCTCGCCATCGCGCGTTCGGTCGAGAAGCAGTTGGGCTCGCGAATTGAAGGCGATCAGAAAATATTCATCAGACGGATGACTGGTATTGATAAAACGTTCAAGGGCGTTGCGGGCCTTGCCGATCTTTTCGCCGCTCATTGATCCCGAAACGTCGAAGAGGATACCGAGCGACACCGGAGCATCGCTGTCGCTGAAGAACGTGATGTCCTGCGGAAGGCCGTCATCTGTTACCGAAAAATGCTTCTTCGACAGCCCTGAGACATAGCGATTGAACTGGTCTGTGACCGTTAGCGTCAATGTCACAAGGTCTGTTTTTATTCGAACAGGAGCGTCAGGGTCGTCGGCGGGCGTTTCTGACGGCACTTGTGCCAACAACGCTGACGCGCAGCACAGCAATACTCCGCAAGACGTCACGAATCGGCAAACCGGTGCCGAAAGGCGGCGAGAAACTACTTGAAGATCG
>CAZMQR010000076.1:0-9747 GCA_964568325.1 uncultured Chloracidobacterium sp.
CCGGTCGATCAGCGGGCATCCAGCCCGTATTCCCGCAGGCGCCGGTAGAGCGTAGAAGGCGAGATGCCGAGCAGATCGGCGGTCTTGCCGCGGTGCCAGCCGGTCTTTTCTAGGGCGCTGATTATCTGTTGACGTTCGACATCGCGGAGGTTTGAGGGCGAGGCGTTCTGGAATGATGCGACGGGGCCGGCTTGAGGAGCGTTGTAACTAATGGCCACCTTCGGTCGCTCGGACGGAAAAGCTATCTCGGGCGGCAGTTCGCGGGGCGTGATCAGGCCATTGTCTGAGAGAAGAACCGCTCGCTCAAGACAGTTGCGAAGTTGCCGGACATTGCCCGACCAGTCGAATGCGGTAAGGGCTTCGATCGCGGCGGGTGACAGTTCGGGTTCGTCGTGGCCGGCGAGCTTGTGGAGCAGGTGGCGTGATAGCGGTTCGATATCCTCACGCCTTTCGCGTAACGGGGCGACGTTTATCTCAAAGCTGTTTATGCGGTACATCAGGTCGGAACGGAAGATGCCGTCGGCGACGGCTTGCTCCTTGTCGCGGTTGGTTGCGGCGACCAGCCGGACATCGACCTCGACCTTTTTGACGCCGCCGACTCGGAAGAATGAACGTGTTTCGAGAGCACGCAGCAGCTTTGACTGCAGCTGCATCGGCATCTCCATGATCTCATCGAGAAACAAGGTTCCGCCGTCGGCGATCTCAAAGAGGCCGAGCTTTCGCGTGCGTGCACCAGAGAATGCCCCGGCCTCGTGGCCAAAGAGTTCGCTCTCGAGCAGTGTGTCCTGCAGGGCAGCGCAGTTGAGGTCGATGAATGGTTTCTCGGCACGCTTGCTGAGCCGATGGATCGCTTGGGCGATCAGCTCTTTGCCAACGCCGCTCTCGCCCGTGATGAGGACCGACGTGTCTGACGGCGCGACACGCTGGACGAGCCGCAAGGCTTCTTTCATCTGCGGCGATTCGGCGACTATATCGGGAAGCTCGACATTCTTCCGCGCGATCTGTGCACGGAGCCGTTGGTTGTCGACTTTGAGTTGCTGCTTGTCGGCGGCGGCCGTCACGAGTGCAGATAGCTCGCCTATCCGATAGGGCTTAGTCAGGTAATCGTAGGCCCCGAGCTTCATCGCCTCGATCGCGGACTCGACCGTCGCCTGGCCCGTGAGCATTATGACCTCGGGCGGATTCTGGCATCGCTCGCGCGTCCGACGGAGCAGGCCCATGCCGTCGAGTCGTGGCATGTTAATGTCGCACAGCACAACGTCAAAGTCCTGCGCGTCGAGCAGTTCCCAGGCGGTCTCGCCGTCCTCGGCACATTCGACCTCGTGGCCCTGGCGGGTGAGTTCTTTCTGGACGACAAGTCTCAGGTTTTTTTCGTCATCAACGACTAGTAGTTTTGGCATGGTGGTTGGTGGGTCAGGAGAGTGAGGTTACGGGGAGAAAGATGCTGAAAGTCGTGCCTTTTCCGACATTCGAGCGAACGCTTATGCGTCCGTCGTGTTCGGAGATGATGCCGTAGCAGACTGCGAGGCCGAGACCTGTGCCCTTGCCGACATCTTTGGTCGTGTAGAACGGCTCAAATATCTTGGGCATGTTCTCTTGCGAGATGCCGCAGCCGGTGTCGGCGATGTCTATCTGGACGCGATTTCCCTTAGTGGTCACGCGGAATGTGAGCGTGCCACCGTCCGGCATGGCGTCGATGGCATTGGTCGCGAGGGCGATAACGGCCTGTTGGATCTGGCCTCCGTCGGCGAGGATGAGCGGCAGGTCCGGTTCGATCTCGATGACGTGATCGATACGCTCGCCGCGTTTCTGATGCGATATGAGGTTTGCTGCTGAACGCACGACGTCGCCGGTGTCCGTTTCCGTCCGCTCGCCGGCGCGTATGCGGCTAAAGTCGAGCAGGTCCATCGTGATCGTCTTGCAGCGAAAGGCCTCGCTCTTGATCAATCCGAGATATTCGCTCAGGTCGTCGCGGGCGTCGGATGTGTCGAATGAGCCTTCCTCGATACGCTGTTCCAATGCTTCTGAGCACGCGGCTATGGTCGCGAGCGGATTATTGATCTCGTGAACGACGCCCGCAGCCAAACGCCCGACTGCGGCGAGCTTCTCGGCCCGGTTCATGGCAAGGACGGCCTCGACACGTGTGGTCACATCTTCGCCGACGGTTATGACGTGCGTGACCTCGCCGGTTGCGGGGTCCGTCATCGGGACCTTGCTGACCATCCAATGCAGGGGCGAACCATCCTCGGCGACGGTTTGCTGCTCGATTCGTTCGATGCGGCCGGTGCGAAACGCCCGTTCGAATTCCTCGCGATGGCGGCCCTGCGGGTACTTTTCGAGCACGTCAAAGACATTTCGCCCGATCGCGATCTCGCGTGGAATGCCTTGAACACCGACCTCGCGGTGGCGGTTCCACGTCACGACCTGATAATCGCGGTCAACGACGTAAAGCGATACAGGAAGGGCGTCAAGGATCGCCTCCGTGAACTTTCGATGTTCCTCGCGCGCCTCGATGACCGATGCGTCGATGGCTGAACCGTAATGGGCCGACAGGCCGATGCTCATCGCTGCCATCTGCGTCGCGGCATCGATGAGGCGTGAGTTAGATTCGGTGAGCTCGTCATGCAACGCGAATCCCGTAACTATGGCACCGCGTATCGTGCCGTTGATGTGGAGTGGCGAGACGTATTCAACGTCGTGGTCGCCCGCGATAAGGAAATCGTTCGAGCCGGACTCGGTGTAGCCGACCTGTGGAGGCAGCAGCCCTAACCAACGCTCGAACCGCTCGCGACGGAGAAAGCTGTCGACAAGTTCGCCCTCGGCCGTGAATGCGCAACTGACGATACCAATCCCCGAAAGCTCGGCAACAAACATCGCGACGGTCGCATCAGTTCCATTACGGATCGACTCGGCGACGCGGCCTGCCACGCGCTTCGGATGAACGGTAACAAGCAGGCTGCGGCCAAGCTCGGAGATGAACTTGAGTTCACTGGAATTGTCGCCCTTGGCGGGCGGAGCGGAAGACTCGCCCGCGGCCCGTTTGGGTGGCGCAGAGGTTAACATGTTGTGATCCGCACCGATACTGATCGTCGATGCGTAAAATGGTTCGATCTTGGAGGGCAGAACGACCGGGGACGGCATCGGGAGCCTCCTTATAAATTACAAACAATTTTGAACAAATTGTCAATATCTTTAACGGTATGGGCTGGCGGTTGACAGCAGGGAAAATGGCGTTAAGAATCAAGAAATAAGGTGAGGATATGCAGTCCGGGAAAGGCGTTTGGATTGATCGCGGCCATATTGGCGGCGTTGGTTTCAGCATCTGCAGCGCAACAGGTCATTGACAGGACGGTCGCGACGGTCACGAGCGGGTCGCGAACCGAACTGATCACGTATTCCGATCTCGTCTGGCAGCTTGCTCTGCAGCCCGATGTCCCGCTTGAATCGCCTCGTTCCGAGGACCTCAATCGTGCATTGCAAACTCTTATAGATCAACGCCTTTTCGCTATCGAGGCTGAGCGGCTGCCACGTGCCGCACCGACGGACAAGGAGATAACCGCCGAGATCGGGCGGCTGATCAGCTTTTTTCCGTCCGCGGCGGCATTTGAGGCAAGATTGAAGCAGGCCGGATTTGATTCCGTACAGGACGCCGCGTTCACGAGGCTGATCTCAAAACGGCTGGCGATTGAGAAGTACATCGATTTCAGGTTTCGCAGCTTTGTGGTCGTCTCGGCCGATGAAGTGACGCGGTACTATCGTGACGTTTTCGTTCCGGATTTTAGACGCCGTTTCCCGGGCCTGCTAATGCCGACCCTAGACGAAAAGCGAGAGGAAATACACCAAAGGCTTGAGAATGAAAAGATCGGCGCATCGATCGGGAGGTTTCTCGACGAGGCCAAACGACGCGCGGCAATCGAGGTGCTGTTCGAGGTTTGATCAACACGAGGAGAAAGATGACGAAGTTTGCCCTCGTGACAGCAATCTTGATCTCGGGTACGGCCGTATTGTTTGTCGTATTACCGACCGAAGCTATCAGAGCAACGACGGATCCGGCGATAGGCGGCCCAATTAGCTCAACGGCTAGCGCGTTCGGAATAAGCGATCCGGTCGCGGCAATTGCAAGGCGAAAACGGCCGGCGAAACCGCGCACCTCGCCGGGCAATATCTCCGTTAGAACGGTCGGAACCGACAGGGACACTGCATTCGATCACGTATCCGGAAAGCGCGATGTTGATGGGTCGCCGGCCCGATTCTCGCTCGTGCCAATGCCGACACCGTCATTATCGTTTGACGGGCTTGCAAACTATGACAACATCACCGCCTACAACGCCGTGATAATTCCGCCCGATACGATCGGCGACGTGGGGCCAAAACATTACGTACAGGCGATCAATGCGCTCGTTCGCATATTCGATAAGAACGGCAACGCCGTGACCCAGCCATTTCGGATGAGCCAGTTGTTCGCTCCACTCTGCACTGTGTGTTCGATCCGCGATGACGGCGAACCTATCGTGGTTTATGATCCGCTGGCTGACCGATGGATCCTGAGCCAGTATTGCAACGCCTTCCCGCCGTTCAGGCAGATGATCGCCGTATCGCAGACAGGCGATCCTATGGGCGCATATTTCGTCTACGAATTCGTAATGCCAAACATCAGGCTGAACGATTTTGCCAAGTTTGGTGTCTGGCCTGACGGATATTACATGTCGACAGAGGAGTTTACGGGTGCGGATTTCTCAGGGCAGGGAATGTTTGCCTTTGACCGAATGAAGATGCTCGCGGGCGATGCGACGGCGTCATATGTTTACTTCAGCCGAAGCGCGCCGGCCTCAACGAGGCGAGGCAACCTGCTGCCGTCTGACCTCGATGGCTTGAGGCCACCGCCGGTCGGTGCGGCGAATGTGTTTGTCGGCTATAGCGCGACCGAATACGCCGACCCTCAGGACGCATTGCTGTTGTTCGATTTTCATGCGGATTTTACAGATCCGGCAAACTCAACATTTACTGAAAGGCCCGAGAGTCCGATAGCGGTCGCTGCGTTTGACCCGACGAGTCCGGACGGGCGCGAGGACATTGTCCAGCCGCCGCCCGGGGCGATGCTCGATTCGAACAGCGATCGGCTAGGTTATCGAGCCGCATATCGGAATCTTGCCGGCAGCGAGTCGATAGTCGTGAACCAGACTGTTCGTCTCTCGCAGGCTCCTTATCGAGCCGGCATTCGGCTCTACGAACTCCGACGAAGCGGAGGTGCATTCGCTGTCGCCGAGCAATTGACGATCGGCGATGCGCAGTCATCGCGTTGGATAGGCAGCGCCGCACAGGACGGGCAAGGGAATCTCGCCCTCGGCTATAACCAGGTGGCGGACGACCGCCAGCCGTCGCTGCTTTATACCGGCCGCCTGGCGAGTGAGCCGGCCGGGACCCTTCGCGACGAAGCCACGCTTGTGACAGGCACGGGCGTTCAGCGAATTCAGAGTGTCGGCCGCTGGGGCGATTACAGCGGGATGTCGGTCGATCCGGTGGACGACTGCATGTTCTGGATGACGGGCGAATATTACACGTTGGAGAGCCAGCAGTTTCACGAGATGACCTGGCTGACGCGGATCGGGCGATTCAAGTTCTCGGAATGCACGCCCGCTCCGCGTTCGGTGATAACGGGCTCGGTCACAAGCGCCGCGCTCGGCCAGCCACTCGAAGGGGCAATGGTTTCGACTGCTGCGTATTCACGACGAAGCGCTACGAATGGCAGCTACGGCGAGCTTGCGGTGCTGCCCGGGATGTATTCGGTGACCGCGAGCAAGCGAGGCTTTCGCTCACAGAAAGTAATTTTAACTCTAAGCAACGGCCAGACAGCCACGCAGAATTTCGCGCTCGAACCCGTTCCTGTGATCGACACCACCGGTGTCACCTTGACAGCCGAGAGTTGCGCGATCAACGGTGCTCCCGATCCGGGCGAATCGGTGACAGTCGCTGTCAGCCTGCAAAACACGGGTACGATCCCGACTCAAGATCTCACTGCGACACTCCTCGCAGCCGGCGGCGTTGCCGGTCCGGGGCCGCCGCAGAATTATGGTGCGATGCCGATCAATGCGACTTCGGTCTCGCGGCCTTTCACGTTCACGGTCGATCCGTCGATGCTGTGCGGGAGCAAGGTGACCCTGACCTTTCACCTTCAGGACGGTGCAAGCGACCTCGGTAATGCCTCCATAGCACTGCAGACGGGCAAGCAGGAGATCGCGTTCTCGCAGCAGTTCGACCGAACGCCGCTTGGTTTCTTGCCTCAGAGGTGGAACCGTTCGGAGTCGCATTCCAACCAATTCGAGCCGCAGGGCGAGCGCAATTGGCGCGTGAGCAATGCAAGGTCAACGTCGTCTGGAAAAGCTGCATTCGCAAAGGATCTGCAGTTCGTCGGCGTGAATGAAATGGTAACGCCGCAATTTCGCGTGACGTCGCCGGAGGCGCGCGTGCGGTTCCGGAATTGGTACGATCTCGAGACGACATTCCTCCGAAATCGCCGTTACGACGGTTCTATCCTCGAAATAAGGTTTGGCGACGGGGCTTGGCAGAATATCACCGTGGCGGGTGGAATCTTTGAGGCCGGCGGCTATGACGGCCCGATCGATACTTGCTGCCAAAATCCACTTGGCGGCGAGCCCGGCTGGTCGGGCCGCAGCGGTATCAATCAAGCATCTGAATTTATTCTATCAGCGGCACGCCTACCTGCCTCGGCGGCCGGGCAACTCGTCCAATTGAGATGGCGCATCGGAACAGATATCGGAACATTTCGTGAAGGCCAGTACATCGACGACCTGGTCGTAACGGACGGATTCACCTGTGGGTGTCCTCAGCCCTGATCAGTGCTCACTTGACGGTAAGCCGCTTCACTTCGATCACGTTCTCCAGGTCAGGAGGCAGGACGACGAGCGACTCTTCTTCGCCCTGCTCATTAAGGGTCGTGTCAAGGCGTATTTCGTCCGCTCGTATCCTGGTCAGAAGGCTGCGGGGGCCATAGAGGGTAAAACTCGCCGTTTTTCCACCGTCACTGACATGTAGGGAGAAACTGCGTTCGATGCGGCGTTCACCAATTCGCACGAACACATCAACGACCGTATTCAATACAACGACTCTCTGATTTGCGATGACAGGAACTCTCGACTCGGTAAACTCAGCTTTTCGTCCTGAGATATCGACCTTGTCGGTCTTGACCAGATCGAGCGAACTCATGACACTCGCCGGGCCGCGCACCGTAACTTTCGGCGGGATGACGGTCAGGCCATACAATTCAAATCCTGGTGGTGGAGAGCCGCGAGTTTCGGCACGAACCTCAAGTTCTCGCTCTTCGACGGCCTCAAGACTAACGACAATTCGGCTCGGGGCTACAACCGTCAGCTTGACGCCCTGCGGGAGCGGCACATAAACCGAATCTGGCTCGAGCAATACTACGCGATCGCCCATCGGAGACTCCGTAAGGTCGACGGTCGCGGTGAGTTCGCTGCGGTTGATCTGTTCGATACGGCGTTTGTCGCCGCTGATCTCGATCTCGACCTCCTGTTGGGGGCTGCTTGAGATCTGGGCATTGCTTGCTGTAGTAAGGTTTAACGGCACTGTGATCCGGCGCGTTGTCGGCGTGCTCAAGCCGGTGACTACGAACCAAAGGGCCAGCGTGATTCCAAGCGCCGTCAGCTTCAGGGCCCAATCCTCGAAGAAGATCTTCCGGACGACATGTTTTGCGAAGAACTTCCTGTTCACGAGCGTATCAGGCAATCTCGGTCGGCTCCGTTTTTTCGGCAAAGTGTTCCGGACGAGATTCGATCAATGGTATCTGCAGGGCCCTCAAAAGGAGCTTGCGAAGTTGTGTTGCGTCGATGTTGCGGTGAACGACGCCCGCTTCGACATAGGTGATCAGGCCCGTTTCCTCTGATACGACGATCGAGATGGCGTCAGAACCCTCGGTAATGCCGATCGCCGCACGGTGGCGCGTGCCTAATTCGCGCGAAACCTCAGGGTTCTTCGTCAGTGGGAGAAAAACGGAGGCGGCTGCGAGGCGTTCGTTCTGTATTACGACCGCTCCGTCGTGAAGCGGAGTTGCCGGGTCGAAGATCGTGACCAGAAGGTCATAACTTATCCTTGCATCAAGCTGAACTCCTGCATCGACGAAGTTTCTCAGCCCGACATTTCGTTCGATCACGATCAAGGCACCGGTCTTTTCTGACGCTAGAGTGGTCACGGCAAGGACCATCTCGTCGTAAACGCTGCCGCCGAATTGGCCGCGCTGCCGCTTCATTATCGGGAAACGCAGCCTATTGGCAAAGAACATCAGCGCTTGCCGTATCTCGGATTGGAACAGAACTATTATCGCGATCCCAATAAAACCGACGGCGTAGCGCAAAACGAATTCGAGCGTCGTCAATTCCTGAGCGGCGGCAAACCAGTATAGGAGTGCCAATAGCAGCAGTCCGACGACTGTCGGTACCGCACGAGTGCCGCGGAGCAATTTAAGCACGACATAAACGATGACAAAAACGAGCGCAATATCGAGGATATTACGCAAGCTGCCAATCGCAGGAACTATGTCTGTAAACTGCATCGCCCGACCCGTCCGCTGTGCGTTCTAGAATAGCACAGGCGCCAGCCGGCAGATCCGCTTTTTAGACGGGAGAAGTACGGAAGGATCAAGCCTCGAACGGGATCTCGGCATTCTGCAGAACGCCAAGCTCGTTACGCGAAACGCGCTCGAGGAGTTCTTGGTCGTCAAACATCTTGACAAGCCCATTTACCGTTGCGTAACGCGGCTCGTCAGCTACCGTCACCGGCAGATTTATGAATGAACGCATGTACTGATCGATGCCTTCAAGCAGAGCGCCGCCGCCTGTCAGGATCACGCCGCGGTCATATATGTCCGCGGCTACCTCAGGCCTGAGTTCGGTCAGCGTATCCTGGACCAGGATCGCGATCCTGCGAACGATCGCCTCAACTATTGGATATACCTCACCGGTCGTGATCTCAAGGGCCGATGGGCTGCGCGTTTCGACGTTACGTCCGCGGATCTCGATCGATTTATCCAACTCCTCCGGTAGAAACGTGGATGCGAAGGTAGTCTTCAACATCTCAATGGTCTCTTCGCCGACCTGCAGGCCACGGTGACGACGAAGGTGTGTAGCAAGGCTTTCGTTGATCGCGTTTGACCCGTAGCGTTCTGACGTCGAGTGGACGATCGTGCCCTTCGCAATGATCGCGATACTAGTCGTTCCGGCTCCGATATCGACGATAGCAGATGCTCGCTTGTCGGTCGGCAAGACGCCGGCGCCGAATGCTGCGGCCAGGCCCTCTTCCATCATGAACACCTTGCCGATACCGGCATCGTCAGCGGCGTTGAGCAGGGCTCGCTGCTCGACGTGGGTCACATCGGAGACCATGGACATCACGGCCTGGATCGCGATATTCGAGCCGCCCGTTTTTGACTTTTTTACAAAGTGGGCGAGCATTCGCTTTGTTCGTTCGAAATCGGCGACCACTCCGCCGATCAGCGGTGCCTTGACGACGACGTCGCGACCCTCGCGGCCCGCCATCTCAGCGGCCTCCTTGCCAAAGGCTACGATCTCATCGGTCAATTCGTTGATCGCGACAAGCGACGGCTCATCGAGCACGACACCGCGGCCCTTGACCCCGATAAGCGTGCTGGCCGTTCCAAGGTCAATAGCCATGGAATCGGTCACCAGCTTCTTGAGCGACGAGATCTTCAGCATA
>CAZMQR010000077.1:0-9642 GCA_964568325.1 uncultured Chloracidobacterium sp.
AGCGAATCGCCCGGTAGAAAAAACCCGACCGCGAGCCCTGTTTCGGCAAAGATGATGAACCAGAGTGCGAGATAGACCCAGTTGCCAAACATGCCGAGCAGAGTGTCGATCAAGACCTTCGGATTCAAATAGTGAAGAAGATCGTAAATTGTTTCCATTAGTTCTTACATTCCCAACCGTGTTCGCCGATCAGCGGCACGAAAGCACAGGGGCCGAAGTTTTCTGTCCTTTGCCCCGTCTCAGTGCGAACCACACGGATCAATTCCTGCGATCTTTGGTCCGATCCGACGGGTATGACCAATCGGCCGCCTGTCTTTAGCTGCTCGACGAGCGGCACGGGAACCTCAGGGCCGCCCGCCGCGACGAGGATCGCATCGTATGGCGCGTAGGCATTCCAGCCCTCTGTCCCGTCGTCGGCCTTGAGTGTAACATTCCTTATTCCAAGCTCCGCGAGCCGCTCCTCGGCTGTCGCTGCAAGGGCCGGCAGCCGCTCGATCGCAAAGACCCTGCGCACGAGCGACGCCAGGACGGCCGTTTGATAACCGGAGCCCGAACCTATCTCGAGAACTTTCTCTGTGCCGGTCAAATCCAGCAGCTCCGTCATCTTCGCCACGATAAATGGTTGTGAGATGGTCTGTCCGCCAACGATCGGCAGGGCCATGTCGTTGTAGGCCTGCGACCTTATCGCCTCGGGAACAAATAGGTGCCGCGGCAGCCGTGCCATTACGTCGAGCACGCGTTCATCGACGATCTTGTAATGTTCACGCAGCCGCTCGACCATTCGCAGCCGCTGCATCGTCATCTCGTCAGTGATGCGGGCCGTGCCGTTCATGAATTCCAACTGCGTAATGCTTCCAGCGCGGTGTGGCTTGTCAGATCGCTGCGCATAGGCGTAACCGAGACATAACCTTCGTCGATCGCCTCAAAATCCGTTCCGCCCTCGGCACGAAAGCCCTCGCGCACCTCGCCGATCCAGTAATACGGCTTGCCGCGCGGGTCGATCTGTTCGCTTATCACGGGCCGTGCCGACTTAAAGCCCTGTTTTGTTATTCGGATGCCCGATGGCACGCCCTTGGGCACGTTCACATTGAGCAGAGTTCCGTCCGGAATGCCATCGTTCAATGCTCTCTCGGTGATCTCGTGAGCGATGCGGACCGATTCGGTAAAGTCGTGGTCGCGATACGCCACAAGGCTGAATGCCAGGCCGGGCACACCCAATATCGTCGCCTCCATCGCACCGGCAACGGTCCCCGAATAGGTCGCGTCATCGCCGAGGTTTGCACCGTGATTGACGCCTGAGCAGCAAATATGCGGCCTGAGTTCCGTTGGCAGGATCTGATTGAGGGCCAGCGTCACGCAGTCGGTCGGCGTGCCGTCCACGGTCCAATGGCGCTCATCGAGCTGACGGATCCGCAGCGGCCTGGCGAGCGTGAGGCTGTGCGCCGCGCCGCTCATCTCTGATTCCGGCGCGACCACATAAACGTCGCCGATCACTTTTAGGCCTTCCTCGAGCGCGATGATGCCCTCGGAGTGATAGCCGTCGTCATTCGTGAGTAGGATGCGTGGCCTTTCGCGGATCATCAAAAAGAAAAAGTGAAAAGGTGTCGGGCGTCGCCGCCTATATCACCTTCTCACTCTTGCATTGTCCAAAATCTATTAACGCGGCGCAGACGGCGTTGAGGGCCGTGCCCCTGCTGCTCCCGCGGGACGCTGTTGGCGGAACCGCCTGCGGTTACGCTTTCGGGCATTCGCCGACTTGAGCTTTGCCTTTTGAGCGGGCGGCAGAAAGTGAGCGTGCTTCTTGAGGTCCTTTATGATCTCTTCGGAGATCACCTTGCGCTTGAAACGCCGAAGTGCGGACTCGATCGATTCATTCGAATTTACTGTGATAAAAGCCATTTACCGTCTCACCTCCTTTCGGCCAAGAATCTCGCCCTCATCGAGAGCAAACAAGTATTAGACAGATTTTCTTGAGGAAAATCAAGAACGCCGACTCTATTTTCGTAACGGCACGGTCAACAAGTGGCCGCGATAGACAAAATAGACCTTGCCGCCGGCCTCATCGACCCACATCGTCATACTGTTGAACTTGATCTTTGGCACCGTCATTAGCGGCCTGAACGAGAGCGTCCACGCATTGTAGATACCAACTTCGGTCAGGTTCTTCTCGTGGTCGGGCAGCGCGGCCCAGTATTCATTCGGCCTCGATGCCTTTTGCAGCGGCCGGAATGTCTGCTGAGCCAATGGGCGCACCTCACCCACCACATCTCTAACCTGCCCGGTCTCGGCACTGATAAACCGCATTGAGCCGTCCGGCGTATCAGGCCTGACCTCATCACCGTCGCCGTAAGGCCCGTCGTAGTAGTCCTGCATCTTAACGAGAACGCCGCCGGTCGCCGGGACGATCGCGACCGCATTGAATTCCAGGTATTGTTCCAACGTGATCGGATAGATCCGATTGGTCAGCAGGTTGACGCGACACAGATTGCCGCCCTCGGTCTCGCTGGAACCACGATTTACGACAACCCAACGGCCGGTTGGCGTTATCAGCGGATGGCCGAATTCGCCAGAAGCGATCTTCGTCATTCGGCTGTTCTGTATCTTGTAAAGGCCATCGTCGCCCGCCCGGACCTCGATCCCGGCCGCTCGGGCCCTCCACGATCCCTGCGTGGCCTTGACCGGGAAGCTATCCGCGACCGGAATGTACTCAATGCCCGCCGGTTGGCCTGCAGGGCCGGCATCATGGCCGTCGATGACCTGCCGCCACGCGACGCCCTCGAACCGTCGCTTCTCGACCATTGATTCACGCAAAGCATTCCTCTCAACGTAAGTGTTGTAATCATAGTCGAGCTCGTCCTGCGGGATCTGGGTCTCGACCGCACGATCGATCTCTGCCTCGACCCTCGCCCTCGCGCGAGAGTCGCTCGCGGCGACGCGGAGGTCATTCCCTTCCTTCCACACGGTCTCGACATGCAGAGAATCATCCGCCAGGAGCACCTCAAGCCCCGGCACCTCGCGGCTCAGCGCATATTTGACCGACGCCGGCGCCTTTTTGAGTTTGGCGAAGTACTTGTCCAAACCGGCAAAGAACGGCGGCGGAGCCCCGTTCATAAACACCCTGCGGCCGCCGCTTCGGCCAAGCATCAAGAGTTCGCGAGCCTCACAGTATTCGCCGCCGCATTGCAGGAAAGGCGGCATCTCATCAACGTTGTTGACGGTCAGATAGGCCCGCAGCTCGTCGAACTCTTCCTTACTGAGTTTTCTTTCGCGATACCGCGAATCGTCCTCATCCCAGCTAAAGACGACCTTCTCCTTATATATGCGTACATAGTTTTGCGCGTAGGCATAAACGCCCAGCAGTTGATCATCCTTCCTGACCTCATCCTGCAAACGTTTCTCGACCGTTCGCAGATGTTCCGCCCCGTCGTAGATCCAGCCGTTATAACCCGCCGAGTTGTCACCGACGCTCTGAAACAGCATCCACAACATTCCACCACCCTCAGGCTGGCTGCCGTCATCGACAAAGAATGCCGTCGTCGCGCCGGTGATCTTCGCTTCGCCCGGATGCCGGCTGAGGACGACGGCACGCGCCGCCTGCGAGTCCTCGGTTTCGAGGTAGCGCTCCGCAGCAAGCGCCAAGCGCTTGTCGTTGCCGCGGGCCGCCTCGGCAACCCTATCGACCGGCAATTCGGCCCGTATCAGCCGGGCGCAGGCCAACATCGCGATCTTTGTATCGACCGGTGCATTTTCGAGGATCGTTACGTAATCAGGCTTGTCGTCAAGCAGGCATGGCGCAATACCGACCGCTGCCGGCGTACCCGTCCGGATGTCGTGGACCGCACTCGACTGCTCTTCGGCTAACTTCTTTCTGACGGCCAACAAACGCACGATGCTGTCGGAGTCGGCGATGCCGCGCTTTAGATCGCGGAGAAGCAATAGGTTGATAGCCGAGTTTTGCCACCTCAGCACAATGGCCCGGAACTCCCTCGCGATCTTCGGTTCCCTCTTGTCGAGCAGTTCGATATGATCGACGACGCCCGCAGCGAGTTCGTCGCTGACCTCGGCACTGTTCAGCAGATGGACGCCGACCATCTTCTTGATCTCGAGCGGCGTCGGTGCACGGCCTTTCCGATTGAATACCGAGTTTGAACCGTAAAGCGAAAACTCATTGTCCCAAATGTTGGTGGCCACGTTTGCCGCACCGCCGGCGGCATTAGTGGCGATGGCCGCCTGGGCCTGAACCTCTGCTGTGCCCCGCACGGCCATGTCGAGGCCCTCGATCTGCTCACCGACGGTGAACCCTTTGCACTTGATCAAGGACTCAATGATCTGCTGCGCCGAAGACTCCGCCTCAGCCAGGATCCGACGCAGAGGCAGGACCGCTCGCTGATCCTCTTGCCGGCCGAGGGCCGCAATGGCGTCATCCCGGAGCGGCAGGTAGTCCACTTCGCTGGCATCTGTCGATCCAAGGCGAGTGATCCGGCCCAGATTTGCCGACGAGTTGGACGCATTTGCGACTGCGTTGGCAACCATGTTGGCTGCAGGGCGTTTACCATGCTCATCGAGTGCCTTTAGCAGGCCCGGCACGCTTTCCGGCACCTTAACGTTTCGTAGAGCGCGGACAATAGACTGCCGAACGGTGCCCGGATCATTCGCCCATTTCGGGTCCTCGAGCCACGGAAGAAATGCCTTTATGATGTCCGGACGGCCCGATTCGACCTTTAGGATCAGATTGCGGACTGCCGCCGAGCGCACGTTCGGGTCGTCGCTCTTGACGAGTTCGAGCATCTTATCGATGTATTTATCGTCCGGGGAATTTAGAATGATCGTCGTCAGCCCCGTAAAACCGCCAAGGTCAGCAAGCGTCGGGTCGGCGAGCAGTGTGTAATACCATTCGTCGCGCCCGCCCCAATCTTTCTCCAGAACGAGCGCGTCAATCGCAAGGTCGCGCGTGCGTTTCGACGCATCGCGTTTTTCGACAAATTTCTGCAGCTCTTCGCGATAACGCTCAATATCGCTCGTGTCACCTTTGTCGAGCGCATGCCGGTAGCGCGACCACGTCCCCAGGACCTGGCCCAATGGATTCGTCGAATCGAGGTAAAGGCGATCAGCTATGGGCTCGGCCTTTATGTGATCGACGCGGGTGAGTGCCAACAATTCCTCTTCACCTCGGACATTCTCGCCGTCGGCCCCTGCACGCTGAGCAACACGGGCCAGATCGTGGCTGAAGTGCGGCGTATGGTAGGTCAGCCACCGCTTGATCTGCTGCTGCTCATTCTTGTCGTAGCCGTCTTCGCCCGAATTTCGCTCGTACAGGTCCTTGACGAGATCACCCGTCCGCTCGTCCTCGGGCAAAATGCCGAGATATTCAATGAGTTTCCTTGGATCCTTCTGTATTTCTGCAATAAGTCGCGTCGTCGTGCGCTCCGATGGCGTCGGGCTGTAACGAAGCCGTGTCGCCTCAGCGCTGATCGCGCGCCAATATTCCATAAGGTCAGCGATCGGGGCGTTGTCGGCAGGCGGCTTGCTCTTATCATAAAATTCGGTCGGCCGCGTCCGCCCGTAGAATACGGCATCGGGATTCGGCGGTGGCGGCGCCGGCAAGCGAAGCAGCGTATCGATCGCATTCTCTGACTGAGATGACACGCCGAGCAGGACAAACAGACCCGACGCCAGAAGCGCACAGCAGAAGGCCGCTGCGCGAACAGTTCGTTTGAATTGTGAAGTCATATAAGGTGACCTTCCCGGCGGCTTGCTACGATTTGATTTCTTCCGATTATATATCTTCCGCGTTCGGCACCAACCTATTTGATGCCTAAGGGCGAGGATCGCCGCACCTTTTGTCATTCCATTGCGTCCCGATCAAAGCGCTTAAGAATGTCCTGTTGACAACAAGAGCGCTTTACGCCGCGCTTAACAAAAATCTGTGTTCTTGCTCCGACCTAAAGCGCAGATTTAGTTTCATACATCACCGATATATCTCTAACTTATTGATATATATAGAGTTATAAATCTTCAAAAAATCTCACTTTGCGCTTTACATATGCTTAATAGAATGATATGCTTTCAGACACTTTAGGAAATCAAGGGGTTGATATCTTTGCCTGCGGGTTTCCGAGAGTAACCAGATAAAATTCGGATCACATGACAATCCGCTTTGGAACATCGGGCTGGCGGGCGATCATCGCCGACGAGTTCACCTTCCAAAATGTGCGGAAAGTTATCGAAGCCATCTGCGGATATTTGAAAATTGAAGGTTCGGCGAGCAGCAATATGCTTGTCGTCGGCCACGATTCGCGATTCATGGGTGAGCAGTTTGCTAACCTCGCAGCGGATCTGGCGATGCAGAAGGGCTTTCGCGTCCTCAAGTGCAGCGGTCCGACACCGACACCGACCATCAGCCATGCGATTCGCTCAAACGCAGCGGCCGGCGGGATCAATTTCACGGCATCGCATAACCCGCCGGAGTATCAGGGGATAAAGTTCTCCACGGCAGACGGTGCCCCGGCACTACCCGAGGTTACCGCCGAGATCGAAAGACGTATCGCTGAAAACTCGATCGCGGCTGACAGCCCCGGTGGCAGCATAGAGGAGCATGATCCGCGAGAAGCTTATCTCGACGACCTGAAAGCAAAGATCCGCTTCGATGCGATAGCCAAGGCAAACGGACGTTACGCCTACGACCCAATTTTTGGAACGGGACGAGGTTATCTTGACAGGATATTGCAGGATCACGGCCTCGAGGTCGAGACAATCCACGATTGGCGAGATGTGACATTTGGCGGCCGGTCGCCGGAGCCCGGCGAGGATCACCTCGACGAGCTGCGAAACGCTGTCGTAAACAAAGGCCTTACATTAGGCTTGGCCACAGACGGCGACGGCGACAGGTTTGGTGTTATTGACTCGAACGGTGCGTTCATTACGCCGAATCAGTTGATCGCACTTTTGACAGATTATTTGGTCGAGAGTCGGGAGTGGACGCTTGGCGTGGCCCGCAGCGTTGCGACGACCCACATGGTCGATCGCGTCGCAAATGCAAGAGGAATAAGACTTTACGAGACGCCGGTAGGCTTCAAATTCATCGGCGAATTGATAAATAAGGACGAGATCGTGCTCGGCGGCGAGGAATCCGCAGGGCTTTCGATCCGAGGCCACTACCCCGAGAAGGACGGCATTCTGGCCTGCCTTTTGGCCGCCGAAGCGGTGGCCGCGCGGGGCGTAAGTTTGACAGAGCAGCTCGATGAGCTTTACACAAAGCTCGGCAAGCTGGAATCGGGCCGCATCGGCGTGAAGCTCACGCCCGATGTCGCCGCAAAGTTGAAAGAAAAGCTGGCCCAGGAGCCGTCTGAGATCGGCGGCCGGCGAATTGAAAGTATCAATCGCATCGACGGCGTTAAGTTCCTGTTTGGAAACGACGCATGGATGCTGATGAGGCCCTCGGGCACCGAACCGCTGGTTCGGATCTATGCCGAGAGCGAGAGCAAGGACGATCTGGAGCAACTACTTGAGCAAGGCCGCAAATATTTACTGGGATAGCACGAACGGCACATCGGCCGGACGTACCCGAACGCGCCGTCGAACGGCGGCGAAGGCGCGAGAGCGCCGGGCGGCCCCGTTTTGGATATCGTTCACGATCGTTACATCGATCTTTGTAATGTTGACGGTCTCGATAAACTACCGGGCATTGACCGATGCCCGTGATGAGGCCGACAAGAACGAACGCCTCGGCGTTCAGTTGCAGAACCTTAAGGACGAAAACCTGGCCCTGCAGGAAGAGATACATACGCTGAGGACCGACGCCCGCGTCATCGAACGCGAAGCAAAACGCATCGGCCTCGACCTTCAGCAGATTGAAAAAGTTCCCGTGCCGACGGCTCGATAATGCGGAGTAGTCGAACCGAACGGCACACAACCTGCCCTTTGAAAATCCGCCTTTTGCCTACACCTCCGCAAGGCCTACAGTAAAGCCTTTCTGGTAGTATCGCGGCCTCCGGTTTCCCGAACCGGCGGCCGCTCTTCTTTTGGCCCCGTGTGTCAATTCGTTACAATATCGACTGCATGTATCGAAATGATGCACCCTTGGCTGGGTCCAGAGAGCTGACCACCGCCCGTTAAACCCTGCAGACACAACAGATGCGGTGGCAGAAGCATTGGCGTTGGCGTGGCACGCACATTGCTTTAATAACGACGAGATTTCTGCGCCGTTCAGGCGGCCTGTGCAATAGCACTTCAAATTTGGAGAGATTAAGATGAGACCGATCAAACACTTTGAGAAAGGACTGAGCTACGTCGCATCGGCGGCGTTCAACGCGGTCAGGAGCGTGAACAAGTTCAAGCCCAACCCGTCATTCACGCCCAAGTGGGCTGACAAGCCGATACTAAAATCGTGGGAGAAGACCAAGCCGACGCTTGGATTTCCGCGAACGACTGATTCGCTGTGCCCGCAATGTGTCATCGAGGCGCGCGAAGAGATCATCAGCGGCAAGCGCGATGTCTCGACGCTGGTGAATGAGAAAGTCGGTGAGATCCCGGCACAGATCATCGAACGCGACGGCCAGGTCTGGATGATCAAAGAGTGTCCGCAGCACGGCAAGGTCGAGGACATGATGGCGGTGGACAGTAAGTTTCTGCAGCACATCGAGAGCCTCTTTCCGGGACGTGACATGGACGCTCATAACGACGAAGGCCTGCACGATCACGGTTCGTCGTCGGTCAAGTACGGCCGCGGCGCGGTGCTGACCGTTGACCTGACGAATCGCTGCAATATGATGTGCGATCCGTGCTTCATGGACGCGAATCAGGTCGGTTTTGTCCACGAGCTGTCGATGGAGGACGTCACCGAGATCCTCGACAATGCGATCCAGATCAAGCCGCGTCGCCAGATGTCGGTTCAGTACAGCGGCGGCGAGCCGACGCTGAGCCCGCACTTTCTCGACTCGATCCGATATGCACGCAAGGTCGGCTACAACTCGGTCCAGGCTGCAACGAACGGCATCGAGTTCGCAAAATCCAAAGAATTCTGCAAGGAAGCCGCCGAGGCGGGCCTTCGCTTTGTGTATCTCCAGTTTGACGGCATCGGCAACGACGCCAACTCGCACCGCCAGATCGGCAACCTGTTTGACGTCAAATTGCGTGCGATCAACAATCTTCACGAGGCCGGCGTTGACATCATCCTCGTGACCACGCTCGTCAACGGCATCAACAACGATCAGGTCGGCTCGATCATCCGGTTTGCGATGGAGAATCCTAAGAAGATCTCGTTCATCGCATTCCAGCCCGTGTCATTCACCGGCCGCGACGAGCATATTACCGAGCAGCGCCGGCTGCAGCAGCGTTATACGCTGTCGCACATGGCACACGACGTCAAGAAGCAGGTCGGCATCACCGAGCCGACGAGGGATTGGTTCCCGCTCTCGCTGATGGGCGCGTTTGCCGATTTCGCTGATGTTGTTCACGGGCCCGACACCGATTTTGGCCAGGTATCGTGCGGCTGCCACCCGAACTGCGGTGTCGGTACGGCCGTGATGATCAACAAGGAAACGAACGAGATGGCCCCTGTCCCGCAGTTCCTTAACATTCAGAGCCTCGTCAAGGACATGCAGCACATCAGCGACACCAACCGCGGCAAATGGTTCTCGAACA